>DCGR01000017.1:0-14181 GCA_002315285.1 Bacteroides sp. UBA1773
GACGCGTAGAGTATCAGTATTTATTTATGTCCACTCTTAACTTGCACTTAACTAATTGGCTTTCAATAACGACAACTACTTGCGAAACTTGAATATTTTTACATTTTACTATTTACTATCGGCTATCAACCTTCAGCCATTAGTCCATTCGTCATCTGGTCAGGATCGGCATAGAAGTCCAAGTTCGGAGGCTTTCTGCATCATGAGTGCATAGGCGGCATCGTGGCCGTTTGGAATGGTTCCTTCGAGAATGGCATCCTTGATGTAGGCTTTCAGTATGCCTATCTCCTGGCAAGGTGGAAGATTGAGTGTGTGCATGATTTCATCGCCAGTGACAGGAGGCTGGAAGTTTCGTATGCGGTCGCGTTCCTCCAAGTCGATGAGTTTTTGGCGCACGAGTTTGAAATTGTCAAGGAAACGTTGCTTCTTGGTCTCGTTCTTCGAGGTGATGTCTGCTTCGCAGAGTGTCATGAGGTCGTCGATGTCATCTCCTGCCTCGAACAAGAGCCGTCGTACGGCAGAGTCGGTGACTTCGTCCTCGGCGATGACTATGGGGCGCATGTGGAGATCGACGAGTTTTTGTACGTACTTCATCTTTTCGTTCATCGGCAGTTTCATCTTTCGGAATATGTCGGGAATCATTTTGGCTCCTACGAAATTGTGGTTGTGGAAAGTCCATCCCAGACGTGGATCCCAACGCTTGGTGCGTGGCTTGCCGATGTCATGAAGCAGTGCCGCCCAGCGCAACCAGAGACTGCTACCTTGACGGGCAATGTTGTCAACGACTTCCAAGGTGTGGTAGAAATTCTCTTTGTGGCTCCTGCCATGACTGTTGTCGGTGCCTTGTAGGGATACTAACTCTGGAAAGATGAGTTGGAGTAATCCGGCGCGGTCAAGGTCTATGAAACCTTTTGAAGGGGTAGGGGAGAGGAGTATTTTGTTGAGCTCCTCGGCTATGCGTTCTTTTGAGATGATGTCGATGCGCTGGTTGTTGCGCGTGAGTGAATCGAAAGTGTCCTCGTCGATGTAGAAATTGAGTTGTGTGGCGAAACGAATGCAACGCATCATGCGCAGTGGATCATCGCTGAAGGTAATGTCAGGGTCAAGTGGGGTGCGGATAATCTTGTCATCGAGGTCGGAAAGGCCATCGAAGGGGTCGATGAGTTCGCCGAAGCGTGCACGGTTCATACACACGGCCATGGCATTGATGGTGAAGTCGCGACGGTTCTGGTCGTCCTCGAGTGTGCCGTCCTCCACTATGGGTTTGCGGCTGTCGTGTTGATAGGACTCGCGGCGGGCTCCCACAAATTCCACTTCCATGTCGTGGTACTTCACTTGTGCCGTGCCGAAGTTGCGAAACACTGACACATGCGCTCCTCTGCCCAACGTTCGTCCGAAAGCTTCAGCCATCTCTATGCCACTGCCTACCACTACCACGTCGATGTCGGTGGAGGGACGATGCAGGAACAAATCGCGCACGTAACCTCCCACCACATAGCACTCTATGCCCAACGAGTCGGCTGTTTCAGAGATTTGTTGGAATATCCGTCCAGTGAAATATTGTTGAAGGTTCATTGAATTTGCCTTAGAATAAGAAACGGATCACATCGTTAAGGTTTGCCCATGCCATGAGTATGATCAAAAGCACAAATCCCACGGTCAGGCAACGTTCCATCACTTTTTCGTTAGGTTTCCATCCTGTAGCCATCTCAATAAGGAGGAACAACACATAGCCTCCATCGAGTACGGGTATGGGTAGTATGTTCATGAATGCAAGGATGATAGATAGGAATGCCGTCATCATCCAAAACCGATACCAGTTCCATTGTGCAGGGAAGATACTTCCGATGGTGCCAAAGCCTCCGAGATTCTCAGCGCCTTGTTTTGTAAACACGTATTTCAAGTCGCTCACATAGCCATTTAGTGTGTTGATGCCAAGTGTGACTCCTGCAGGGAATGCGGAGAGGAAATTGTAGCTGAGGTTGGTGTTCTTATAGGCTGGCATCTGTGCGGTGAAACCTACGTGGAAAAGGGAGTCAGTCTCAATGACCAATGTGTCGCTGTTGCCAGCGCGTTCATATACCAACGGGAAGGTAGCTGTATGTTTGCCTGCATCTTCAGCTTGTTGTTTCAGCTGAGCGATGTATTGGAGAAATTCGTTGTGCGAGTGAATAGGGTGGTCATCGATGGAGGTGATTCTATCTCCCTTCATGATGCCTGCTTGTGCGAAGGGCATTGCGGGAATGATGGAGTCGATAACGTTGGGAATGAGTACATCTACAAAAGCGGGCTGTTCCTTGGCTACGTCAATGAGGTTGAGCTCTGGGATGAATACCTCTGTTTCGCTACCTTGTCGCAACACTTTCACGATGTGAGCATTGGAAATAGATCGAATCATATCGACGTCGGCGCGTTCAAGAGGTGTGTCATCGGCCGAGAGCAGGATGTCGCCGTCTCGGAATCCTATCTGTTGGGCATGCTCGTTGAATTTCATGCCTGCGGTCATGTCCTGTAGCGATACGTAGCTGTCGCCCCAAGCGAGCAACACCATAGAGTAGATGAATAGAGCCAGCAGAAAATTCATGAGCACGCCACCGACCATGATCATGAGGCGGGGAAACGACTTCTTGGAGCGGAATTCCCAAGGTTGGGGTTCTACTGCAAGGTCTTTGGCGCTTTGTGTTTCATCGACCATGCCTACGATGCGGCAGTATCCGCCGAAAGGTACCCATCCTATGCCGAACTCGGTGTTTGCGGGGTCGCGTCGCCAGTCACCCTCAGGAAGCTGTGAGCGTTCGTCATCGGTCATGGCACGGTAGAGAGTGTGTCCTTTCTCGTCTGTGAGCTTTTCGCCGTTTTCATCGGTGAGGGCTACAACGGCTTCGGGAGTGTTTGGAGCGAAGAAGCGGAAACGCACCTTGCCATCCACTTTCTTTAACCGGAATAACACGAACTGGGGATTGAAAAACATATAGAACTTATCGACACGGACTTTCGACCATTTTGCAAAGAAGAAATGGCCAAACTCGTGAATGACCACCAGCAGGGATAAGCTCAGCATGAGTTGTAATGCCTTGATAAGAAATGTTTCCATTCTATGTGTTTTTAGTTTTTTTGTTTGTGAGTAAATAGTGTCGTCGTAAAATGTTGTGATAGCTGTTAGAAAAACGCTGTCAGAGTAAGCCATGTGCCACATGGCGCGCCTCACGGTCGGTGGCCACGTAATCGTCGTAGGCGGGCGAGGGGAGGAACGTCACTCGTTGCATGGTGCGTTCTATGAGGTCGCTCATGCCGAGAAACGATATTTGGTCGTGGAGGAATGCTTCGATGGCAACCTCGTTTGCCGCATTGACAATGCAAGGCATGTTGCCGCCCTGACGCAATGCCTCGTAAGCGATGGCAAGGTTGCGGAAGCGCTTGGTGTCAGGCTGCTCGAAGGTGAGCGAAGTAATGCGAGTGAAGTCGAGTCTGCCGAACGATGAACGTTCGCGCTTGGGAAACGAGAAAGCATATTGGATAGGTAGTCGCATGTCGGGCATTCCGAGTTGGGCTTTCACTGCACCATCCGCAAACTGAACCATGGAGTGGATGACCGATTGTGGATGTACCACCACTTGAATCTGTTCGGGCGAGACGTGAAACAGCCATTTGGCCTCCATGACTTCGAACCCCTTGTTCATCATCGAAGCTGAGTCGATGGTGATTTTCGCCCCCATGGACCAGTTGGGATGGCGCAAGGCTTGTTCCTTGGTCACGTGAAGCATTTCTTCACTCGACAAGGTCCGAAACGGTCCGCCAGATGCTGTGAGCAGAATCTTTTCGATGGGGTTGCCAGGTTCAAGGCATTGGAAGATGGCGGAGTGTTCTGAATCGACAGGCAAGATGGACACATTGTATTCTTCGGCCAGCGCATTGATGAGTTCACCTGCCACGACCATGGTCTCCTTGTTGGCCAAGGCAATGGTCTTTCTGGCACGAATGGCCGACATGGTGGGGCGTAGTCCTGCATAACCAACCATGGAGGCCAGCACAATATCGACGGGCTGGGCTTCCACAATCTGACACAAGGCTTCGGCTCCTGCATACACCTTTATGGGTAAGTCGGAAAGCAATTCCTTCAGTCGAGCGTATTTGCTTTCGTTGGCAATGACAACGGCTGCAGGCATGAATTTCCGAGCCTGTGCAGCCAGTTTCTCCACTTGATTGTTGGCGGTCAGCGCGTATGCCTCATAGAGGTCAGGGTGCTCATCGATTACTTGCAACGCTTGTGAACCGATGGAACCGGTCGAGCCTAATATGACAATTTGTTTCTTCATTGTTTTCGATTGGTTAGATGAGTCCTTCAGGGACTTCAACGGTCATGGTCTTTGCTTTTTTGTCGAGCTTTACGATGAACTCTTCATGGGCAGGTATGAGTATCTCGCGATTCCGTTTGTCGTTGATTATGAACAACACATTGGCGGTGGAGTCATCTACAGCCACAATGGTGCCGAGAGGGCCGTGGTGTACGTCGGTGACTTGAAATCCTTCGAAAAACTGCCATGATACAATGTCGTCGTCAACCTCATCGATGTATTCTATAGGGAAATATACCTCGACGTTGGTGAATGGACGGGCTTCCTCGGCGGTGTCGATACGTTCCAATTTCATGAGGGCAGTGGTGTCGGTGCGAAACCTATATTCCTCAATGAAGAATGGAACCAGGATGCCGTCCATCATGCAGATGATGTAGTCGCAGTCAGTGCGGTCGAAGATGTCGTTGGTGAATGAAAACATCAATTCACCTTTCACGCCATGCGGCTTGTTGAATATTCCTATTTTGACAACTTCCTCCGGCTTGATCATATACGGGTGATTTTGGCTCCGAGGGCATTCAGACGTATGTCGATGTCTTGGTAACCGCGGTCTATCTGGTCGATGTTGTGGATGTAGCTGGTACCTTCGGCATCAAGGGCGGCGATGAGCAGGGCAATGCCGGCACGTATGTCGGGTGAGGTCATGTTGCGTCCACGTAATTTGAATTGCCGGTCGTGGCCGATGACAACGGCACGGTGGGGGTCGCAAAGTATGATTTGGGCACCCATGTCAATCAGTTTGTCAACGAAGAAGAGTCGGCTTTCGAACATTTTCTGGTGTATCAGCACGCTTCCTTTGGCTTGTGTGGCCACTACCAACATCACGCTGAGTAGGTCGGGCGTGAGTCCAGGCCATGGGGCATCGGCTATTGTCATGATGGAACCGTCCATGAACTGCTCTATCTGATAATGTTTCTGTTCGGGGATGAAAATGTCCTCGCCACGACGTTCCATGACTATGCCTAAGCGTGCGAAACTGTCGGGGATGATGCCAAGGTCGTTGAACGACACGTTTTTTATGGTGACACCATTGCCGGCAATGGCCGACATCCCAATGAAGCTGCCCACTTCGATCATGTCGGGCAGAATGTCGTGGTGACAGCCATGCAACTCATCTACACCTTCGATGGTGAGCAGGTTGGAGGCAATGCCAGAGATTTTCGCACCCATGGCATTGAGCATCTTGCAAAGCTGTTGCAGGTAAGGTTCACAGGCTGCGTTGTAGATGGTTGTGGTGCCTTTGGCCAGGACAGATGCCATGACGATGTTGGCGGTTCCGGTGACGGAAGCCTCGTCAAGCAGCATGTAAGTGCCTTTCATCCGGTTGGTTTTCACGTTGTAACATTCACGTGTCGTGTCGTATTCGAACGATGCGCCCAACTTCTGTATGCCTACGAAGTGGGTGTCCATGCGTCGACGCCCTATCTTGTCGCCTCCTGGCTTGGCTATGGTAGCTTGGCCATATCGTGCCAATAGTGGGCCAGCCATCATGACCGAACCTCTCAGCGAAGCGCAACGTTGCAGAAACAGTTGGCTGTCCAGATAGGTCAGATCCACATTGTCAGCTTTGAAAGCGTAGCTGCCGACACCCGTTTTTGACACCTTTACACCCATTTCGCAGAGCAGCTGGATGAGGTTGTCCACATCCGAGATTTTTGGCAGGTTGTGTATGGTTACTTCTTCAGGGGTCAACAGTGTGGCACAAAGTATCTGCAAGGCCTCGTTTTTCGCGCCTTGTGGATAAATTGCGCCTTGGAGTTTGTGCCCACCTTCAATAACAAATGTAGCCATGCGTATGTCAGTTTCTTCTTTTGTTTTTCTTCTTTTGTTGTGTGTTCTTGCGGACGGAATCTTGCGACGACGGCTTATGGTCGCATAGTTTTGTCTCGTTGTCGAGGCTGATTTCCCCTTTTGTGAAATTGGCCAGGTCGTTCAGGATTTTGGCATCCTCTACGCCCTCCTTGTTCCATTCTACGTAATTCCGTTTCATCTGGTTGGCGATTTCCAACAGCAACTCGTCTTTCTCAGGTCCGTCAGCGTAGGTCTGCGCTTTCTGTATGAGTTGTTCCACCAGTTTGCCATAATGGCGGTATCTGATTGGATCCGTAGGGTAGGCAATGCGCTTGGGCGTGGTTTCGAGTGCTTCACGTTTGATGACTTCGAAAGGGCAGTCCACATCAAGCTTGAAGTCCGACATGATGATCATGTGATCCCACAGTTTCTGTTCTCCATCGGGGGTCTCACGCAGTTGGGGAAACATCCCTTTCATCACTTTTATGATGGTTTCCGCGCAAAGCTGGCGTTCCGACTTGTCTTCAATACTTACAGCATAATCAACCATGTGTTGAATGCTTCTGCCGTATTCGGGCAGTGAAAGTTTTTGTTGTTGGGTATTATATTCCATTCTGGTTGTATTTCGTTTTCAGTTATTTATTGCCAATGGATTTTTTGGCTTTGATGCCACAAACTCCTTCAGGTAGTAGGGCTCGAAATATGCCACGTCTTTATGGTCGTTGTGCGCCATGGCTTTTTCGGCGAGTGGAAACATCCATGAGGCAAGAGGCCGTATGTCCATGAGGAAGTGTGCATTGGGATGGGTGATCTTGTCCTTGCATTTGCAGGCACCGTTGCCGAAGAAATACACAGGATGCTGTTCAAGGTGTTCCTCATACGAATGCTCGTCGATGATATCGGCCGAAATGTCGCGTATCGTATGCAAGCCACGGTCATAGATGGCGGCATATACCTCCATGCGGCGTGCGTCGATCATGGGGCACAGCAACGCATCGTCAGGCAATTCTTCGCGAAGCAACACTGGTACGCACAACACTTGCAAGGTGGGTATCGCTATCAGAGGCAGGCTTTTGCCATAGCAAATGCCTTTTGCCATGCTGACTCCTATGCGAAGGCCAGTATATGATCCCGGTCCGCTACTCACCGCCACAGCATCCAGCCGTATGTCACGCCGTTCGGCATACGTCAATGCCTCATCGACAAACACGCCAAGCGACACCGAGTGGGAAGGACCATGTAGGTCTTCTTTCTTGAAGACCACTTCGCCTGCGTTGCTCAGTGCCACCGAGCAGGCATCGGTGGAGGTTTCGATGTTTAAAATATATGACATTCCAGAGTTCTTGTTCCAATATTTTGCGCAAATATACGGTTTTTCTTGCGTACTTTCCCATAAAAAGCGTACTTTTGCGAAAAAATAAGAAAGTATGATACAGTCTATGACCGGATATGGGAGATCTTCAGCCATGTTCGGAGATAAGAAAATCATTGCGGAAATAAAGTCACTCAACAGCAAGGCTCTTGATTTGTCAACCCGTGTGGCTCCCTTGTACAAGGAGAAGGAAATGGAAATCCGCAGTCAGATAGCTGCTCGGCTGGAACGTGGCAAAGTGGAGTTCGCATTGTGGTTCGAGCGCGATGCGGCTATCCAATCCACACCAATCAATGCCGAATTGCTGAATGCTTATTACCAGCAGTTGAGACAGATTGAAAAGACCTATGCCATACCCATGTCGCCCATTACGCTGATGCCTGCCTTGCTTCGGATGCCTGATGTGTTGAGCAAGGTCGATGTGGTGGAACTTACAGATGAAGAGTGGGCTGTTGCACAAACGGTGGTGGATGAGGCTATTGCTCATCTGGTCGATTTCCGTAAGCAGGAAGGGGCTGCACTCGAACGTAAATTCCATGAGAAAATCGACAACATAGAGCGTTTGCTCTTCGCCATAGAGCCTTACGAGAAAGTGCGCATCACGAAAATTCGTGAACGCATTACCGATGCGCTTGAAAAAGGACTTAATGTTGATTACGATGCGAATCGCCTGGAGCAGGAACTCATCTATTACATTGAGAAACTCGACATCAATGAGGAGAAACAGCGCCTGTCCAATCATCTGAAATATTTCCGTGAGACATTGGCCAACGGATATGGCCAGGGCAAGAAACTGGGTTTCATCGCTCAGGAGATGGGACGTGAGATCAACACTACCGGCAGCAAGTCGAATCTGGCTGAGATGCAAAACATTGTGGTGCAGATGAAGGACGAGTTGGAGCAAATCAAGGAACAGGTGCTTAATGTGATGTAGTCCGTGGTCATGAACAAACTGATAGTCTTTTCCGCCCCCTCAGGTACGGGTAAATCCACCATCATCAATTACCTGCTTGCCAAGGACCTTCATCTGTGCTTCTCTGTCTCGGCCACCAGTCGGGCTCCCAGAGGAAGCGAGCGCAATGGTGTGGAGTATTTCTTCCTTACAGCCGATGAGTTTCGTCGTCGCATCGACAACGGCGATTTTCTTGAATACATGGAGGTCTATGAAAATCATTTCTACGGTACACTGAAGGATACTGTCGATGAACTCCTGGCCAGGGGCAACAACGTGTTGTTCGATGTAGATGTGATAGGTGCCGGCAACATCAAAAAACATTATGGCGACCGTGCTCTAACCATTTTTGTGAAGCCGCCCAGTCTCGATGAGCTTCGTCGGCGTTTGGAGGGCAGAGGCACCGATGACGCTGAAGTCATCGAAAAGCGCCTGGCTCGTGCGGAATACGAATTGTCGTTTGCCCCGAAATTCGATGTCGTCATTGTCAACGACAATTTGCAACAGGCGCAACTCGACACTCTGACAGCTGTCCGTGATTTTTTGGCGGACTAAACCCGAAAGCCGCGTATGATGAGGTCGCCATTACGACAGGTTGGCATTTACGGAGGCTCGTTCAATCCCATCCACTTGGGTCATGTGGCTTTGGCCGATTACATTTGCAGTTGGGCCAGTTTGGACGAGGTGTGGCTGATGGTGTCGCCACAAAATCCTTTGAAGCCGCAGTCAGGCCTTTGGGATGATGCTTTTCGGTTGCATCTGGCGCAGATTGCCACGAAAGCCTATCCACACTTTCATGTTTCCGATCTTGAGTTCCGTCTTCCCCGTCCTTCCTATACCGTCACTACCCTGGAGACGTTGCGCAAGTCTTGTCCTGACTGCCAGTTTACGCTCATCATAGGAGCCGACAACTGGCAGCGGTTTCCACTATGGTGGGAACCAGAGAAAATCCTGTCACATCATCGGGTGTTGGTCTATCCTCGTCCGCATTGCCCCATTGCCATGGCGGATTTGCCACATGGAGTCACGATGGTCGATGCTCCGCTTTTCGACATCAGTTCCACGCAAATCCGAGAATCATTGGAGTCGGGTGCCGACCTCTCAGGAATGCTTCATCCCGATGTCTATGCCGAGATTATCAAACATTTCACTTCACGATAAACATTACTGCCATGAAAAAGGTTTCATTGATTATTATTATTGTTTTTTTATTAATTTCTTGTAAAATGGACACACAGACCAACGTACCACAATCCTCCAGCTGGAAAGAAGAGCTGGCGGCCAAACTGCCTTATTTGGGACATCGCAACTGGGTCGTAATCACCGATATGGCCTATCCTTTGCAGTCGGGCTCAGGCATCACCACCTTGTATGCCGACGAACCTTACGAGCAAGTGCTGCAGCAGGTGAAACAGATGATCGATGCGGCTCCGCACGTGTTTGCCCACACTTATTGCGACAAGGAGCTTGGCCTGATACCTGAAGCCGACATGCCAGGTGTCACCGCATTCCGCGAGAAAATGACACGGATTTATGGCAGCGAAGTGGTTCCAGTCCCTCACGAGCAACTTATTTCCCGATTGGATGAGGCTGGAAAACTGTTTAATGTGGTGATCATCAAGACACCTCTTACCATGGCCTACACCTCCACATTTTTTGAGTTCGACTGCAACTATTGGAGTGCCGACCGTCAGCAGCGATTGGACGAGGCCATGAAACAGTAAGGAGAAGGTACAAGTGGAAAGGTGTAGAGGCCTGTCGCCTCTCATCTTTCCCATCACCTTGTTCGGTACAGTGACTATCTGATTGTGACTTGTGTCGCTCCATAGCCGTACTCTTGGAATGAAGCGTCTTGCACGTCACAGCTTTTGTAGTTGTGTTGCAACAGCTTGAGCACATTTTGCCTGAGCGTCCCATTGCCTTTGCCGTGGATGAACACTATTTTCTGTCCACGGCATTTCCTGTATTGTTCCATCGTTTTCCGTACCACTCCCAATTGATGTTCGATGATGTCGCCGTTGCTCATGCCGGCTGTGGTCTCTAAGAGCTCCGATGCATGTAAATCCACTTCCACAATGTCTCGTTGCGATTTTTTGTGGTTGTCGTTGTGCTTGTGCTGTTCGCGGGCTTGGGCATTGTTGTCTTGCTGCTTGTCCTTCAGCAAAGCTTTGCGGATGGTGTTGGCGTTGAACGATGAGTGAAAGGCAGCCACGTCGTTTTGGGCAATGGGGTAGATGAGGGCAGGCATGTCGAAGAAAATGTTTTCGCAGAAGGTATGCAACTTGTAGAATTTCACCGTGTCTATGCGTAGCTCCACCGAGATGGCAGGCTTGAGCAGAAAGCCCTTGTCGTCCTTCAATGCGATCAGCTGTACGCACACCCGCTCCATGTCGTTCAGTTGCTGCCGGTCAAACTCTTCCATCATGAATTTGCTGTTTGGCTCTATCATGCCATGGCAACGCACGTTCCAACTGCTGTTTTCGGCACTCGAATAAGTGAAGTAGAGCAGATAGTTGGAATCGTTCACCAGATATGCCTCGAAATTGGTGCTGCTGATGCACTTCACGTCAACGGGTACGTATGCCAGCGACACATTCAGCACATCGCCGCCACTCCTTTCCTGGGCCTTGTATGTGCTTACGGGTCTTACATCATCTTTGGTCTCAACGTCTGGTGCTGTTTTTGTCTGTTTGGGTTTGCTTGTGCTGCCTTTTTCCGGCACATCGTGTGTGAAATTATAGCTGTCAGTCTCGATGGCCACACATTCCTTGACGGGCATCGGTATGGCAAAACCATCCTCATCTTCCACCAACACAATGTCTTTGCCTTGGAAACCCGTTACTGTTCCGCCTCCTGTCTCGCTAAGGAAACGCACCTTATCACCTATTTTCATATTCTTTTCTTTTCAAAATTGCGCAAATATACGTAATTTTGCACGAATTTTGTTTTTAAGCCATAAAATATTGATAGCCGAAACCAAACATATCCAAATAAGCGACTTCTCCTATTCGTTGCCCGATGAGCGGATTGCCAAGTACCCCTTGCCTGTCCGCGATGAGTCCAGACTTCTGGTTTATCGTCAGGGGCAGATAACCCACGATGTGTTCAACCAGCTACCTCAGTATCTGCAACCGGGCGAACTGATGATCTTCAACAACACCAAGGTCATACAGGCACGCTTGCATTTCCATAAGGACACCGGAGCCCTGATAGAGGTGTTCTGTCTGGAGCCTGCACAGCCTCACGACTATGCGCTCAATTTCCAGCAGACACAATCGTGTGGCTGGCTTTGCATGATTGGGAACCTGAAGAAATGGAAAGGTGAGGTGTTGCAACGCCCGATAGAGGTGAAAGGACGTAAGCTCACACTCACTGCTACGCGGGGCGAATGTCGAGGCACCAGCCACTGGGTCGATTTTGATTGGGCTGACCGCGACGTGACGTTTGCCGAAGTGCTCGAGGCTGTAGGCGAATTGCCTATTCCGCCTTATCTGAATCGTCCCACTGAAATCAGCGACAACACCACTTATCAAACCGTCTATTCCAAGGTGAAGGGGTCGGTGGCCGCACCCACCGCCGGGTTGCATTTCACGCCTCGCGTACTACAGGCACTCGATGATCGTGGCATTTCACGCGAAGAACTCACGCTACATGTCGGAGCCGGAACCTTCAAGCCAGTGAAGAGCAAGGAAATCGAGGGACACGAAATGCACACCGAATACATTTCAGTAGCCAAATCCACCATCCTCAAGCTGTTGGCTCATCAAGGTAAGGCCATTGCAGTGGGCACCACGTCAGTGCGCACGCTCGAAAGCCTATATTACATAGGTGTATTGTTACAAAATCATCCTGACGCGAACGAAGCCGATCTGCATGTGCCCCAATGGATGCCCTACGAAACCACTGCCAATCTCACGGTGTTACAGTCGTTGCAAAATGTGCTTGGTTATCTTGAACGTCACCACATGGAAGCCCTTCACACCTCCACACAGATAATCATTGCTCCTGGCTACACCTATAAAATTGTTCAGAAAATGGTTACTAATTTCCATCAGCCACAAAGCACATTGTTGCTGCTGGTGTCGGCTTTCGTAAAAGGCGATTGGCGCACCATTTACGACTATGCGCTTACGCACGACTTCCGTTTCCTGAGCTATGGCGACAGCTCATTGCTCATTCCATGATCCCATCATGGCTTTCATTGTATGTGACATTAACGGCTGCAAGACGAATGTCAAGTAGATAAAACAAAAACCAAGATATAGCAATATGGCAACAAAACCATCCATCCCCAAGGGTACCCGCGATTTCTCACCAGTCGAAATGGTGAAGCGCAATTATATTTTCAACACCATTCGTGGCGTTTTCCACCAGTTCGGATTTCAGCAAATCGAGACTCCTTCCATGGAAAACCTTTCCACGCTCATGGGCAAGTATGGCGAAGAAGGCGACAAGCTTCTGTTCAAGATCCAGAACTCGGGCGATTTCTGCCACGACGTCACCGATGAGGAACTCTTGTCGCGCAACCCGCTGAAATTGGCAAACAAATTCTGCGAAAAGGGACTTCGTTACGACCTTACAGTGCCTTTCGCCCGTTATGTCGTGATGCATCGCGACGAACTCACATTGCCTTTCAAGCGCTATCAGATTCAGCCAGTGTGGCGTGCCGACCGACCGCAGAAGGGACGTTATCGCGAGTTCTATCAGTGCGATGCCGATGTGGTGGGTAGCGATTCATTGCTCAACGAAGTTGAACTGATGCAGATGCTCGATGTCGTGTTCAGTCAGTTTGGCATACGTGTGGCTATCAAGATGAACAATCGGAAAATACTTTCGGGTATTGCCGAAATCATAGGCGAGGCTGACAGGATTGTCGATATTACAGTGGCCATCGACAAGCTCGACAAGATAGGACTCGACAATGTCAATGCCGAATTGGCAGAGAAGGGTGTCACTCCCGATGCCATAGCCAAACTCCAGCCCATCATCATGTTGCAAGGCGACAATGCCGAAAAGCTGGAGGCCCTTTCCCGGATTCTGGCCGAAAGCGAGGTGGGCATGAAGGGCGTGACAGAATGTCAGTACATACTTGGCGTGCTCGGTCGGCTCACCATGAACAATGTGGTGGAACTCGACCTCACCTTGGCTCGTGGACTCAATTACTACACCGGTGCCATCTTTGAGGTGAAGGCCCTCGATGCGCAGATGGGCAGCATCAGTGGCGGTGGCCGATACGACAATCTGACAGGCGTGTTTGGCATGGGTGGTCTGAGCGGTGTAGGCATATCCTTTGGTGCCGACCGTATCTACGATGTGTTGAATCAGCTCGACCTTTATCCTGCCGAGGTATCCAACACCACCAAAGTGTTGTTTGTCAATTTCGGCGAAAACGAATCCATGTTCGCGCTCACAGCCATGCGGCAACTTCGTCAGGGAGGTGTCAGTGCCGAGATTTATCCCGATTGTGCCAAAATGAAAAGGCAAATGAGCTATGCCAATGCCAAGAACATACCATTTGTGGCCATCGTTGGTGAGGATGAATTGGAGCAGGGCAAGGTCATGCTCAAGGACATGACAACAGGCGAACAGCAACTTTTGACCGTCGATGAAGTATTGGCACACATTTTGCAGAATATTCGTTGAAATTAAAAACAACATACAGAATCAATAAAGTAAAAAAATTGACTATGAACATTCAACCATTAGCAGAC
>DCGR01000017.1:14256-14581 GCA_002315285.1 Bacteroides sp. UBA1773
CTGCAAAAGAAAAACCATTGAAGGGTGAAATCGTTGCAGCAGGTAAAGGTACAAAAGATGAGGAAATGATTCTGAAAGTAGGCGACAGTGTGCTCTACGGAAAGTATGCAGGCACCGAACTCGAATACGAAGGAAAGAAATACCTCATTATGCGTCAAAGCGATGTTCTCGCAATTCTGGGATAACAATCATTTTTTTTGTTGAAAACTTTAAATTAATCAAAACATTATGGCAAAAGAAATTTTATTCAATATCGATGCCCGCGATCAGCTCAAACGTGGAGTTGATGAATTGGCAAATGCAGTGAAGGTGACACTTGGTCCTA
>DCGR01000017.1:14621-14784 GCA_002315285.1 Bacteroides sp. UBA1773
ATCGAAAAGAAGTTTGGCGCTCCTCAGATTACGAAGGATGGTGTGACCGTAGCAAAGGAAGTAGAGTTGGCCGATCCGTTTGCCAACACCGGTGCTCAACTTGTAAAGTCTGTAGCCTCAAAGACTGGCGATGATGCAGGCGATGGCACCACTACCGCTACCG
>DCGR01000049.1:0-12289 GCA_002315285.1 Bacteroides sp. UBA1773
AGCCAACAAGATAAGGGAAAGGCGTGCCAGCGTAACTAAACATTTTATACCAAGTTCTTTTTTAATCATCACTTAATATCTGACATATATTTCGATATTGCATACAGAGGAATGTTCTCCATCCAATCTTGGTCAATATATCCTCGCATTGAGATTCGTAATCCTTTCAACTGATCATCAGGATGTTTTTTGATATATTCCGACATACTTTTGGCACGCACATTTTCTTCCGCTTTCACTTCAATGGGGATTGCTCTGTCATCAGCCTGAATCACGAAGTCTATTTCCGCCGGTGTACCGTCATTACTCCAGTAGTAAGGATGTATATCTAGAGCAGCCAGCTGCTGGAAGACATATTGCTCTGTAAAAGCCCCCTTATATTCCTTGAAAATATTGTTACTTGTCAACACCTGATTAGCGGGAGCATCAGCCAACAATCCAAACAATCCGCAATCGAGAAGGAACAGTTTGAACGCCCCGACATCCTCGTATGCCTTCAGTGGCATTTTGATTGCGGAGACCCGAGGCACCTTTGACAATATACCCGCATCGATGAGCCATTGTATTGCCAGTTCGTACTGTGCAGCTCTTGCTCCTTTTCGGATTACTCCATAGATGAATTTCTTGTTCTCCTTTGTCAACTGTGAGACAACAGCGTCAAGGACTTGGGTGATGCGGACGGCCTCTGCTTTGGTGGCATGTTTGGTGATATCCTTACGGTACGATTCCATTATCTCGTGTTGAATATCCCTTACCTGCTTCAAATCCTGATGCAACACATATTGCTTGACCACTTCAGGCATACCACCTACAAAATAATATTGTCTCAGCAGTTCCTGATATTTTGTATCAAGCATGGAGAGTAGTATCCAGTCACCTTGGTACATGCTGTCCGACAATGTGTTATTGCCGGTGGCTATCATGAACTCTTCAAAATCCATTGGTTGGACCTGGAGCATATTCACTTTCCCCACGGGAAAAGATTCTTTCTGTCCGAGCGTCACGCCAAGCAGCGAACCGGCGGCAACCACATGATATTCTGGCGCATCTTCGTAAAAATACTTGAGGCTGTGCAGACCACGTGGTGCCTCTTGTATCTCGTCGATGACGACAAGTGTTTTGCCAGGCTCCACCTTAACGCCTGTTAAGGCTTGGATAGCAAGAACGATTCGCGGAATATTATAGTCTGCCTTAAACAATTCTTTTGCCAACGGTTCGTTGTCGCAGTTCACATATGCCACCGACTCATAGCATGTCTGGCCAAACTCTTTCATAAGCCAGGTCTTTCCAACCTGTCGCGCCCCAAGAAGAACAAGCGGTTTCCTGTCTTCACGGTTCTTCCAATCTTTCAGTTTCTCGATTATCTTTCTGTACATGATGTCAATTTTTCTGCGAAAATACACTTTTTCGATGGTATATTCAACAAAAAACTACACTTTTTCGATGATTCAAATTGTAAAAACTTACATTTTTTCGATGACTCAAAGTGGCACAAAAAAAAGGCTCACAGAAATCTGCAAGCCAATTTTCCTGGCGGAGAGACAGGGATTCGAACCCTGGATACAGTCACCCGTATGCCGCATTTCGAGTGCGGTCCATTCGACCACTCTGGCATCTCTCCTTTCGAAATCGGATGCAAAGATATAAAAAAAATTTGTTGTACACTAAAATATATATATATTTGCAAAAATTTTTAGTATTAACAATAAAGGTTTGAACCATGAAGAAGTTATTTAAACTTGTATTGCTGACATTGGCTCTGATTTCTGTAATGCCTTTGGAAGCGCAAATGATCAATGGAAAGCGCGGATCGCAAGATTTCCAAATTGCTGTGGCTGGTTACTCTTACCGTAAGTTTGACCTGGATCAGACACTGAAGTACTTGAAGAGTATGGATGTGAAGTATTTCTCAGTAAAGGATTGGTGGCTTCCACTCAACTCCACCAAGGAGCAAATGGACGCTTTCAAAGCAAAATGTGCTGAGTATGGCATCGATGGCTACATTCTCGGTCCTATCTACATGCGTACAAAAGCTCAGGTAGATGAGACTTTTGCATACGCACAGCGTTACGGTGCAAAAATGTTTATTGGTGTGCCCAACTATGAGTTGCTCGATTACGTGATTGAAAAGGTGGCAGAAACAGGCATCAAGGTGGCTATCCACACTCACGGACCTGACGGCGCTGCATTCCCCGACATCCGCAAGGTTGTAGAGTTGGTTAAGGATCCGAAACTCGGTGTTGGCTGCTGTATGGACCTTGGTCATACCTTCCGCTCGGGCTATGATGTGGCAAAGGACATTCTGAAATATCACCAGTGGATTTACGACATCCACATCAAGGATGAGACTGCTCCGACAAAGGCCGGACAGACTTGGGAAATGGGTCGTGGCGTGATGGATTTCGCTCCCATCATCAAGGCTTTGCGCAAGGTGAAATATGATGGAAAGATTTCTCTTGAATTCGAGAAAAATGGTGATGATCCTCATCCTGGCATAGCTGAGTCTATCGGCTACATGCGTGGCGTGATGGATTTGACCAAGTAAAATAGTCAGACTCCTACATCAACATAGGGAATGCCCTGAATAAGTTCCGATCCAAAAGGAATTTATTCAGGGCATTCTCCTTTCCCGGCCCCTCTGCCTTGTGCAGGAAAAGGCATTTGGCAATCAATGGATTGCCTACCGAACAACTATCTTCTCGTCTTGAAGTGCATCACACTTCGTATCGTCATTGATTCATCAGCTGCAGTAAGATAGGTCATCGAGAATCGCTTTCCTCCAGGCTCCACATTCAGCACCACATGCCCGCCATCAAACGATGCTGGTGCCACATCCTTCATCCACGGCGCCGACTCATCGGTGGCACGCCGTTCGGCCGGCATCACACCCGGACAAACAATCCGGTCGCCAGGATAAATGTTGCGATCGGTCAGCCGCTCCATAACGGGAGCCACATTGTGCCGCTGGCACCACACACAGCTGGCATATACTTGCGCGCGAAGGGCGGCAATCAGTTTCTCAGGCATGGAGTAATGGCCATGATGATTGATTTTTGCCACATCCACTGATTCGCAAACCTCAGCGAGAGCATCCTCTATTTCGAATGAGGTTCCATCGGCCAGTTTCCAATGGTCGGAAAAGTCGCCGGCCGTAAAGAAGCGGAATGGCCCATAAGAAACGATCATGCCTAAACTCATGCCATTCTCGTTCACTCGCTGAAGCTGTTCGTTGGCAATACGTTCGGCATACAAATCACTGACAGTGCCATCGGAAGTGCAGATCCTGCCATTCCCGCAAATGTTTCGGATCTGGAAGGTGGGAAATTCATCGGCAGCATATTGCATGGCAATCTGATTGACTGCACCTAAACGGAACTTCTCCACCTGAAGGCCGCGTTCTTCGGCCATCCTGCGGTAAAACGATTGCATCTGGCGTACAGTATGTTCCGCATCGTCATGAAGCGGGAGGGGGTCGTCGTAGGTGGGCCAGCATCGGTCGATGGCATGTCGGAACGACAAGGTTTTTGCAGCCAATGCAAATCCACTCAGATAATGGTCTTCGCCATGATACTGCTCCGTGCCGGCATGAAACTCCTCACAGCCACAATGGTCGGAATGATAATGCGAAAGCATCATGTAATCGACCTGGTTGCCATGAGGATTCACACGACCCACATAGCGGGCAATCCATTCGCCGGCATGGCGTCCCTTGTGAGGCAAGAAAGGCACCGACGGTTTCTGATGACCTACCACATCGTAGTCGCCACAATCAAGCAGCATGGTGGTTCCATCGGGCAGAATGAAAAACAACGATTCTGATGCCCCTGTATAAATGAAATGCACTTGAAACTGTCCTTTCGTCCATCCCTTCCATTTTTTACCTACTTCTGCCGATTGCGTACCCTTTGCAAACAAATCGGTCCAACCACCCACACCTAAGGCCGTAGTTGATGCAACCGATGTCTTTATGAAATTTCTCCTATCCATGTTTTTAATGTATTTTCCAACTAATATAAATATGTAATAATCCAACAGACACTACAAAAGTAGCAATAAATCCAATATTTCTCACCTTTTGGAAGAATATTTTCTCTTGTTAAAAAAACACTCCATCCTTCAAAAAACAACAATAAAAGAAAATTTCACATGAAAAATGACACAAAGTACAAATTCTTTTCTTAGTTTTGCAGTTGAGAAACATTAGAAATAAAATACCGTAAGAATATGAAAACTATCAAATTAATTCAAGCAAACTTGATAGTGGCATGTGCGCTTTCATCGTGCTCGTCACCAAGTGATTTCAAGCGAGTTTCAACTGCACTCACTGACAGTATCGTACAGCAATCCTATAGTAACCTCCAGGAGCCTCCCATCACAATAACGGCATATATTGCCCAACGGAGTGCAGGAGGCATTCATGATTTCTATTCGGAAGGCGACTATTGGTGGCCGGATCCAAAAGATCCAGATGGGCCATACATACGCAGAGATGGAGAAACAAATCCGGATAACTTTGTGGCACACCGACATGCAATGATCCGTTTCAGTAAGATTGTTGGAAATCTCACCTCCACCTATCTGCTCACTAGTGCACCGCAATATGCCCAAATGGTGGAGAAACATGCCATGGCATGGTTTGTGAATGCAGACACCCGCATGAACCCGAGCCTGTTGTATGCACAAGCCATCAAAGGCGTGGTTACCGGACGTGGCATTGGCATTATCGACACCTTACATTTAGTGGAAGTGGCCCAATCGCTTCTCCGGCTGCACGAAGCTGGAGTGCTATCCGACGAATGCTATGAAGGAAGCCGCCAATGGTTTTCCGAATACCTGACATGGATGACCACACATCCGTATGGCGTAAGCGAAATGAACACCAAAAACAACCATGCCACATGTTGGGCAGTACAAGCGGCCTCATTCGCAAAATATGTTGGCAACAATGAGATTATGGATTCTTGCAAGGACATGTTCAAGAACCGTTTCATGACCAATCAGATGGATGCCGACGGAAGTTTCCCACAAGAATTGCAGCGCACCAAGCCTTTTGGATATTCCTTGTTCAACCTGGATGCAATGGCTGCCTTATGCCAAATATTGTCCACACCCGAGGATGACCTCTGGAATTATACCACACCCGATGGCAAAACCATGCGCAAGGCACTCGATTGGGTCCTTCCATACATCATGGACAAATCGTCCTGGCCTTATCAAAAGGATGTGATGTACTGGGATGAATGGCCTGTGGCGCAGCCTTCCATGATTTTTGGCTGGCTGGCTTTCCACGACGAACGCTATTTCAACGCTTGGCAACCATTCTGCCATTTCCCCACCAATGAGGAAGTGGTTCGCAACCTGCCATTGCGCAATCCGCTCATCTGGATGGAAAACAATACTGACTAAAGAAATAATGACAATGATAAAACATTAAATTATAATCGATTATGAAGATTCATGAAAATAAGGATGAAATAGGTCGGAAGAGCGGGGTAGGGCAGCACACAAGGCAATTTGCCACCTACAGAGGATTCATCATCAAATCTGCTATCATGTTGTTTTTCTGCCTATTATCCTATTCTTGCCAGCAATCATCGCCCACACAGCAACCTTACGATGTGGCTGCCTACATCTGGCCGGCATTTCACGATGATGCCCGATGGCATGAAATCAATCTGTTTCCTGATGGGAAAGGGGAGTGGGAGTCTATTTACAATGCCGAACCCAAATTCGAGGGACACCGACAACCTCGCACACCATTATGGGGATATTTTGACGAAGCCGACCCTAAGATGCAGGAAAGGATTATCGACACGGCAACCGAATATGGTGTCAACACCTTTATCTTCGATTGGTATTGGTACGACAACAAGCCTTTCCTTGAAGCACCGCTAAATGCCTTCCTGAAAGCCAAAAACACGGAAAAGATGAAGTTCTACCTGATGTGGGCCAACCATACAGCCAACTCGTACTGGGACCGCCATGAAGCCGACAAGAGCAAAGTGTATTGGCGAGGAGAGGTGACACGCGAAATCTTTGAAGGATTTGCCGACCATCTTATCAACGACTATTTCAAAAAGCCAAACTACTACCGCATCGATGGCAAACCGGTTTTCGCCATCTACGAACTCTCTACCTTCATCAATGGAATGGGAGGCATGAAACAGGCGAAGGAAGCGTTGGAGGATTTCCGCAACAAATGTGTGGCCGCAGGGTTGCCAGGCCTGCATTTGCAAGGCATACTGTGGGGAAAGATTCCTGCTTCACTCGATGGAGTGCCAGGCGACACAGATTCCACCCAGGACAACACCATCCGGTATTTAGGCTTCAACAGCCTCACCAACTACCAGTGGTGTCATTTCGTGCCGCTTAAGGAATACGAAGCCTGGGGCGAAGAGGCAACGGAGAAATATGAGCAATTTGCCAATGATTTCACCGTTCCTTATTTCCCACACGTATCGGTGGATTGGGACAACAACCCACGTTTCCCAGGAAAAGAAGCCCAGAAGGCCGTTACAGGCGTAACCCCCGATAAGTTCAAGAAGTTCTTGCTGAAGGCAAGGCAGTTTGCCGACAACCACCCGCAACAGACTCCGCTCATCACCATCAATGCCTGGAACGAATGGTCGGAAGGTAGCTACCTCGAACCTGACACCGAATACGAATATGGTTTCCTGCAAGCTGTAAAGGACGTGTTCATAGGGCTGGAAAAGCAATAAGAGGCCGAAAGCCCAAACATTGGATCACAACCACGACTGGGAGCGACGATGCGTTTGCGCATCACATCCATCCTGGTCGTCGTTGTTCGTTGGTGTCAACTCAGGTGGCCATGGCCTCTCTCACTTCGGGGAGCAAGGGTCGGCAACCGACAGGTCGTGATAGGAAGGAATCTGTTGCAAGAACCTGTATGTGTGGTTTTCATAATCCATCTTGCAACAATAATGTTGCAGACCATTGCTGACTGTCAGATAATCCACATGAAGAACCATGTTGTACCTCCAGATCTGGTCGAAGACACGTTGCGTAATCTCTATGCTTGGAGCCTTGTATTCAACAATCATCAAAGCCTGTAAATTACTGCCATACAAAACTGTATCACATCTTTTAACCGTATTTCCAAGCCTTATCCGGGTTTCATTGGCAAGCAGTCCCGAAGGATAGTCCAGCTCAGCCACCAGGTAATGTGTGAAGTGTTGCCGCACCCACTCTTCAGGTGTAAGTGCGACGTATTTTTTCCGCAAAAAGTCGAAAATGAAAGTTTTTTCGTCCTTACGCTGCAATTTCACGTCGAAGGTTGGCAAATTCAATGGATACATTTTGTAATTTTGCAATAATTTGAAGGCAAATGTACGAAATAAACGGAGTAGTATGAAAACAAAAGACGAAATAATAGCCAATTGGCTGCCCAGATACACCAAACGTGCGTTGGAAGATTTCTCGGATTGCATATTGTTGACCAACTTCAATAGTTACGTCCATAAATTCGCCGAAAGATTTGGAGTACCTGTCCTTGGGCAGGATGCCAACATGACTTCCGCTTCGGCCGAAGGCATCACAATCATCAATTTTGGCATGGGAAGCGCCAATGCTGCCACCATCATGGATTTGCTGGAAGCCATCCATCCACGCGCCTGCCTCTTCCTGGGCAAGGCCGGTGGCATCAGCAGACACACACAAATAGGCGATTTCGTGCTGCCATTGGCAGCCATTCGTGGCGACGGCACGTCAAACGACTATTATCCACCCGAAGTACCGGCATTGCCCGCCTTCATGATGCAACGCGCTGTTTCATCGACCATACGCGACCACGGACGTGATTACTGGACAGGAACTGTCTATACCACCAACCGACGAATCTGGGAACACGACGACAAATTCAAGGAATATCTGCTGGGGCTACGCGCAATGTGCATCGACATGGAGACGGCAACCTTGTTCATCACAGGATTCCACAACCACATTCCCACAGGGGCCTTGCTCCTGATTTCCGATTTGCCCATGAAACCTGATGGCATCAAAACCGAAAAGATGGACAACATGGTAACAAGGAATTTTGTGGATGAACATTTGGAAATAGGGGTGGAGGCCTTGAGAATGGTCATCGAAGAGAAGAAAACTGTCAAGCATTTGAGGTTTGATGTTTGAAGTTACATCTGTAAATACCACCCACAAGTATGCAGAAAGCCTGATAATTACAGATGTAACAATATACGGAATTTGGAATTAGTATCAGAATAACAGATGTAAACAACCACTGGACATGGCAAAAGAATTGACCTACGAAAGCATCATGAGCGATTTGAGCAATCGGATTTACAAACCTATATATTATCTGATGGGAGAGGAATCGTATTTCATCGACAAGATTTCCGAATATATAGAGGAGCATGTGCTGACCGACGAAGAAAAAAGCTTTAATCAGGTGATATTGTATGGATCCGACACAGAGACCGACACAATTATCAATGCAGCGAAACGCTATCCGATGATGGCAGAGCGCCAAGTGGTGATAGTGCGCGAAGCCCAACAACTGAAAAGCTTGGATGAATCGCTCAGCTACTACCTGCAGAACCCACAATCAAAGACCATTCTCGTGTTTTGCCACAAACATGGGAAACTCGACCGGCGCAAGAAGATTGTTGCGGAAATCGAGAAAAAGGGAGTCTTGTTCGAATCCAAAAAACTGAAAGACAATCAGATTCCCGATTTCACCCAGCATTATCTTCAGCTGAAATCCATTCAGATCGACCGAAAAGCATCGGAAATGCTTGCCGAATTCGTGGGTACGGACCTGAGCAAACTGGTCAATGAGCTTGACAAGCTGGTCATCACGCTACCTCACGGCAACAAACTCATCACTCCCGACCAAATAGAACAGAACATCGGCATCAGCAAGGATTACAACAACTTCGAGCTCAAGGATGCGTTGGTCAGGAAAGACATCTATAAGGCAAACCGCATCATCGACTACTTTGCCAGGAATCCCAAGTCCAATCCCATACAAGTGACCATTGCCTTGCTCTTCTCATTTTTCGCCAACCTCATGCTTGCCTACTATGCTCCCGACAAGTCGGATAGGGGAGTGGCCAGCTATTTGGGGCTGAAAAGCCCCTACGCTGCCAACGACTACCTGAAAGCCATGAGAATGTATAGCGGCAGGAAAGTGATGGACATCATCGGGTATTTACGCGAATGTGATGCCGCCAGCAAAGGATTCAACAACCCGAACACACAGCCAGGCGACCTGCTTCGCGAGCTGATATTCAAGATTCTGCATTAGGCAACTTCGTGTACTCACGTCATTGACAGTTAGTTGCGCATCAACCGACTGTGGTACAGATGTACTCACATCCTACAATCCGGCATACTTCTCAAAGAATGTCTGGAGCTTCCCTATCACCAACATCTTCTTACTGCTTCTGTTGCCGCTTTCGCCGAATCTCGACATGGGAGGCAGTATCTTGTCGATGTCGGTGCCGGTGATTCTGATTCTGCCATCTCTGAAAGCATTGTCGATGAACTTTCTTGTTTCTTCCGGCTTCAGCTTTTCTTCCTCGATAATGGCAGTCAGGTCTTCTTCCTTCTTCCGTTTCACATATTCCTCCCAGGCGCCATTCACGTCTTCATCGGCATTCACCGCCTCCACGAAGTTGTCGATGAGTGCTTTCTTGCTCCTGAGGTTCATGCTGGCACCTATGGCCTTGGCTATGCTCAGCAGCACCTCCTTATCCATGCAGTTGCTGTCGTGGTATTGCTTCACCAGCATGAGGATGTAGTCGATGTTGATTTCGACTTGCCTGATCAGTTCGGTCTCGAAGATAAGGTCGTCGTTGATGTCTTCCTTGTCTGCACGGACCCGCTTTCTCCACTTTTCCCTCAAGTCAAGATAATGCGACTGGTAATCCTGCATCTGTCCGTCGGTAAGCAGTTCCTTTCCTTCAAACTGGTCGAATGCCTGGAGCACATTGATGCTTTTCAGCAGGCTGCCAAAAAGACCGATGAACCGTCGTTCCTCTTGCTCTCCGAATGGCATCTTGCCATCGGGAAACTCATCCTTCAGTTGTCGCGTCAGCTCGGCATAGCCGAAGCAGTGCTTGCCATTTCCCGTGTCGAAACCATTGTAGTATGAACCGAAATCCTTCAGGAGCCCAATCGACGATGCATCCTTGTCGCCAAACAGTGCGATGACATCATCCGTTTCTTTCTGCAGGTCTCTGAAACAAACAATGTTGCCAAAGGTCTTGATGGAGTTGTGTATTCTGTTGGTCCGGCTATAGCTTTGTAGAAGTCCATGCTGCTTCAGGTTCTTATCCACAAAAAGGGTGTTGAGCGTTGTGGCATCAAAACCGTTGAGAAACATGTTCGCCACAATCAGCAGGTCCACCTGCCGGTTCTTCATCCGCAGCGACAGGTCCTTGTAGTAGTTCTGGAATCTGTCGTTGGATGTGTCGTAGTTGGTCCCGAACATCAGGTTGTAATCCCCGATGGCACTCGAGGAAGTCCCTGCTCTGTTGGTCGAGGCTTGTCGTGTTCTCCGGGTTCTCTTCGGCAAGTATGCCATCCGGTTCTTCTTCATTGGCTCCATACGAATAGATGGTTGCTATCTTCAGCCGCTGGGCTTCCGGCCATGCCGCCTGCTGCCGTTTGAACTCGTTGTAGTAAGCCTTTGCCAGTGGGATGGATGCCACCGCCAGCATGGCATTGAAACCGGCAAGTTTCATGACGCTCCACATTCAGCAGTGTGTGCTTGCTGAGGAATGTCTTGGTGAAGTCCGTGAGGTCGAGGATTGCCCTGTTGTTGCTGTCGGTCCAGAATGATGAGAACTCGAAGGAGTTGCTTGCCTTCTTTCGGTTGGTGAGCTTCGCCTGAGCTTGATGTTGCTCCTTCAGGTGGTTGGCGCGGGTGGTGTTGGAGTAGTATTTGGTGTTGGTGCCATTGCTGATGATGAAAATCTGCACATACTCGTACAATCCGCAGCCTGCCCAGAAGCTTTCCCTTTGGTATCGGTCTATCTGGTTGAAGGCTTCCTTCAGCTGTACACCCCTGCGCTTCAGTTCCACATGCACCAACGGCAAGCCATTGACCAGAATAGTGACATCGTACCTGTTCAATCTCCCCTCGCCTTCAGGAGATGGGCTAGGGGTGAGGCTTTCATGCTGATTGATGACCTGCAGCGAGTTGTTGTGGATGTTCCTCTTGTCGATGAGGTAGATGTTCTTGCTTTCGCCACTGTCGCATTTCAGCACCTGGATATGGTCTTCCTGTATCTTGGCTGTCTTGGTTTCAATGCCGTCATTCAGGTTGGCAAGGTTCTCTCTGAAAAACCTTTCCCACTCGGCATCGGTGAAGGTGTAGCTGTTGAGCTTCTGCAGCTGCGTCCTGAGGTTGTCCACGAGGTCGTGTTCTTCGTGGATGGGCAGATACTCATATCCCTGATCGGTAAGGGTCTTGATGAAGTCGCGTTCGAGCATTGCCTCACTCTGATACTGGTCAATCTTGCCATACTCTGCTGCGTACTCACTTACCACAGTGTATTCTTCCTGTTCGGCTATGATGTTGTATTGTGACATGTTATACAGGTGTTTGTGGGTATGGGGATCATCGCGGTTGTCCGGGCTATCCGGAATTTCCAGGCTGTCCAGAACCTCCGGAACCTCCGGATTTCCCGCCATTCCCCCTCAACGCCGCCAGCTCGCGTTCCAGCGAGGCGATTCTGGCTTTCAGGCGGTTGTTTTCGACTTCGAGGTGAGCTATGATCTGTTTCTGGGTTCCTCTCTTGTCGAGGCGGGCAGCCGTCATGCGTTCCCGTATGCCGCCCTCCTCCACGAATTCGCGGTCGCGCTTCTCTATGAAGCTGGTCATCATCTTATCTACCATGTGGCAGATGGCAGATGGCGGTATTTGCCATTTCCTCGTCAGTCCAGCGGTGATAGAAGGGGCGGTAGTCCTCTTCGTCGCTATGCGCCTTGCAGAAGGCGTGTAGCCTGTTGAAGCGTTCCAGCAGAGCCGTATTGCGGGCATCTCCGGTTTTTCTGGCATTCTCGGGGGGGGGCCGGGAGCTCCGGGGTGGCGGGCGTGGGCCCATTCGGGCAGATTGTGATGTTGCAGGTAGTCCTGGTAATCTTCGAGGAGTTCCTGATTACTGCCTTTGGCTATGCCCAGCAGTTTTATCTCCGTTTCGAAAGATGTCTGTCCGTCGGTGAGTCCTTCGGCGATGTTCTGTTTTACGCTGCGTGCGGCCTGCACCATCTGGTCTACGGTACGATCGCCATACTTCGGCAGGAAGCG
>DCGR01000049.1:12355-13081 GCA_002315285.1 Bacteroides sp. UBA1773
TTCGGTATAGACCGTCTGTTTCCTCAATATGCTCGGTGTGCCATCCGCATACCGCTCCAGATGAATATTCTTCTGCACATCCATGAGAAATCAAGGTTTTTTTTTGAAAGGTCAATAACTTATCTCGGTAATACTCATACTGTTTCCTTCGCATCTCTATCTCTGCCGGAAGACCTTGCGTGAGGTCGTTGGTCAGTGTGTCGAAGCGGTCGAGAATATTCGCAATTCTCTCTTGTTCTTGCAAAGAAGGGATGGGGATGACAATTTCTTGTAATGATGGAACACTTGTATGCACGACCTTACTCTTGACTTTTCCCTTTCCTTTTTGTTGAACAGCATCACTTGTGGAAAGTGCATAAGACATATACTTGGGATTCTGATGGTGCTTCATCACGACTATATCTCCTCCTACCATTATTCTTTCTTTTCCTGTATATGCTACACTATTTCCAATGAATGGTATATCTTCACTTGTTATTGCAAAAAGAATGTCACCATAATCTGCATATTTCTTTGCAGGTTGCAGACTCTCATCTGTATGAGACACGCAATCATCAAACCAAATGTTGTAGGTCGTGTGAATTTCACCATATCTTATGCAAGGGATACCCATTTCTGTAACCTCATCTCTTTTGATACCAGCCCCTCTATACCATTCAGTTCCCACTTTCCCCAATTTCTTCCACTCCACATCGTCTCTCCCCTCAAAGGAGAGCAGTTTGTCTC
>DCGR01000049.1:13120-47607 GCA_002315285.1 Bacteroides sp. UBA1773
GTAAAAGTATCTAATATCCTTACTATCTCTTCCTGAATGGGGAGAGGGGGGAGGGGGATTTCAATATCCTTTATTTGACCTGCAGTAACAAGTGGTTGACCACCACCTTTTGCAAATTGGTTTAACTTGATAATATGTGTAATAAATAATAAGGGACGGCAAATGTTTGTGCACGAAAAATGGAATTTACAAATTTACGTTTACAAATTTACATTTTTAACATATCGTAACATTTTCCTCATTCGATTATTCAAGGTACGGAAATCCGACATCACCCAAATGCAACGACTAATTTCAAGGAAAATCCATAATCAGGTCTGGCGACCTTTGCTGCTCTCATCGTGTGGCTGTCGGTATGCAAGCATCCATACTCAGAAATATAGTCTGAAATCGTGACCATAAATATAATGCTTAACTTAACACCCTAGAAATTAGAGCAGAGAGATTGGAGCGATGACCATGCGCTCAGAAGTATGCACTGACAATTGACAACCGGAAACTAACAACCGTAAATCTTCAACGTTTTCCAATGTGAATATACTGATGTAAATACATATAACAACACATAACAAATGTAATCCATGACAAAATACATTGCAATTATTTTCCAATTAGTGCCAATGTAATATATTTGTAAAATCAGCACACACATGAGTAAACCAATGTTTTATTCACATTTCAATAACTTATTTAACATACTGATTCCAAGTAAATAAGAATGTTTAAATAAAGTAAATATTCAATAAATCATGTGATATTCATGATTTTACTGTAATTTCTGTAATAAACGTGATGAATTTCATATCTATATACATATAAATCAATTGAATGATGATATATGTTAAACATGAAATATATACTATTATATAGTGATGTAAATACATTTACACAATGGTTGAAATCTACGGTTGACACACAAATGTAAATCACTTACAAATGTGAATACATAAATTAATTTCTTACAAATGGCTGATGATTTAAAAAAGTTTATTACCTTTGCATTGGAATTAACTTATGTATCGTTATGGAAATAAAGGACAGAATACAGATGTTGATGGAACAATCGCACATGAACATTGCATTGTTTGCAGAGAAAATCAGAATCACACCGCCTGCCTTGCATCACATTCTCAATGGCAGGAACAACGCCAGCTTGGATGTAATCATGAAAATACATCAGGCTTACGATTACAAGATCAATCTGGAATGGTTGCTGTACGGTTCTGGAGATATGTTTTCCAAATCGCCTGAAAATCCTGACATGGGCTCACCCTCCGAAAAAAGCCCTCAGGACACGTTGGAAACGCGAAACAGTGTTCAAAATGACCTGTTTTCGACCGCTGAGATTTCGACAGACGAAACACAAACGCCCATAGTGCCAAATAAACGCACTGACGGACGGGTGGAAAAGGGCAAACCACAAGACGAACCTCTTGTTCGAAACCAAGAGGAAGCTACCACCAGAGCCGAAAACAAAACAACCGAGATTATCCGTGAAATACAATATGTGGAAAAGCCAACAAGGCAGATCGCAGAAATCCGGATATTCTTTGATAATGGCACGTACCAGGTCTTTCATCCATCTTCCTTGTGATTCTACCGGTTTCGGCATCGGATAGCCCCGACACTCCCACATCACTTAGCTTCAAGGTCCAAAAAAAGCATTCCAGAAAACCGGAATGCCCAAAGGAATGCTTCTATTGTCAGGGAGGTGGCTATGGGAGGATCGCACCACTCATCCACGTGTTCAGATTGATTTCGCAAGCCAGTCGGGCTGCAGCCTGGCAAACCTCAGCATCTTTCTCTGAAATTTCGTATTGGGTGCCCTGCAGATGAAACGGGTTGCCTTGTATGTCGAGATTCATGGTAGGACCCAACAAGGCTTGGAACCAGGTGCATGCGGCTGCATAGCGTCCGTGCAGGAGACTCAGATGAAATCCGTCGCGAGTAAGGTCCTGTGAGTCGCACAGATTCGATTGGCGCAACAGCTGGATGGTTGTTCCGGATGGAATCAGGTAACCGATGATTGATTCTTCCATCATTTTCCTGTTCGCATACAATATCGACTGATACATCTGCTTTTGGTTGCAACCATATTTGGGGAACTCCTGATGGTTCGATGTGCGTGCGTAAGCCCATGTCTGCTGCCACACGATGCTGGCCTTTGCATTGGAGCAATGCTTACGGACTATATCGATGAGCTTTTCGAGCCACGGCTTGTAAGAGGCATAAATGCCGGAAACGCCCGACGACTGCTGCAGCACGACGATGTCCCAAGGCTCATCTTCCAAACCGTATTGGATGGTCGTTTCCTTGGAAACCACTTTCCATTGGTTGTCTGTCGATTTCGAATACCTGTAGCGCCCAACGCTGTCGGCATATTCCTTGCAATGACGCTCCAACGAGCAACCGCCAATATACAGACGGCCCAGGACAACATTCTTCACACCCGCAGCCTCCAGCAGTTGCGGAAGGTATTCGGTGCCGTCGTCCGTAAAGCTGTTTCCAATACCAAGGATTCGTAACGATTGGGGATTTTTTGGCAACTCATAATTTGTCTGTTGCGCATAACCACCGACAACAATGCAAAGCATCATCATCAACACACTGATTCGCATAGAGATTTTCATATCGACTTGATTACTAAATTGAATTCCGATGCAAATATAGTGTTTTTTTCGAACCAGTCCAGACCTTTCCTAAATTTTCCCATTTTTCACGATAATCAACATTATGTTTAATCATAAATGCGGATCTCTTTTTTTTGACGATGTGATCAGTGAATGTTTTTAGATGCATTCAGTTCTTGATATGTTAAAACCTAGTAGCCTGTAAAGTCTAAAAGTTGACAATTGCTCTCTTGTAACAATGTTGTTTATAGCAGATTAAGAGGTTTCGACAAACTGCTTTTAGGCTTTACAGACCACTAGACTATTGGGTTAACGACTTGAAAATGGTCGGAAAATCCTCATTAGGTTATTTCAACGCACGGAAATGCTTGACATAACACCCTCTCGATGAAATCACCCAAATGCAATGACGAATATCAAGGAAAATCCATGTGTATTCGATGTCGGGCGAGACGGAGTTCTCCCAAATGCAATGACGAATATCAAGGAAAATCCATGGTCAGGTCTGACGACCTTTGCAGCTCTCATCATGTGGCTGTCGGTATGCAAGCATCCCACATCCCCCCCCAAAAAAATCATCAAAACAGGATGGTTTGACGGATATTATTGCTACTTTTGCTCCATGTCTGTTCGGTTGTGACTATTCCACTCATTACCCACCTAACAAAAGATAAGAACCAACTTGACAAGACAATAGGTAACTCCATATTGATTAACGGCTTATAAACATTATCAACAAGTAAACAAACAAGATACCATCATGAAACGCAGAATTTCACATTTCAGGACAATTGCAATGGTTGTGGGCATTTTTGCCCTGACAAGTATGAAGGCCGGTCAGCTGAGAGACGCAGCATGGCCAATGCTACAAAGGCTGAACGCCGAGATCGTAAAATTGCAGAACACCGACAAATCGAGCCCGGACTACGGCGCAATCATGTGTCCACGATGCAACATGTACCATACGAGGGCTGGAGAGGCCATATTTCCCCTCGCTTACGAATATGCCCAGACCGGGAACAAGCAAAGGCTGAACCAGGCTCTCATTCTGGCCAGCTGGCTGATTGACCAGCAACTGGAGACAGGTGCATGGAACGAAACCCCCCAGACCTGGAAAGGCACCAGCACCGACCAGCTGATGATGATGCTCATCACCTACCCTATTGTAGAGAAGAGCCTGAAAAAGGCCGACCGCGAACGTTGGCTTGCCTGCATGAGAAAAGCCGCCGACTGGCTGGAGGAGAATGTCAATGTGCGGAATCAGGTGATGAACTATCCTGCAAGCACGGCAGGCACCCTTGCACAGGCATATCTGCTTTTAGGGAAAGAAAGCTACAGGGAGAAAGCGCGCGAACTGGCCCATATCGCTACCGCAAAGATGAACTGCGAGTGGTTCATCGAAGGTGAGAGCGACCTCGAGCGCGGAGACAGGCACGGCGTCGATATCGGGTACAACATGGAAATGTCAATCTGGGGATTGGCAAGGTATGCCATGCTCATGGATGACGCTGTCGTTCTCGAAGCCGCCAGGAAGAGTGTCGCAAGCCATTTCCCATTCATTTATCCCGATGGCATGATGGACGGATCGGTAGGTGTCCGTTCCAACAAGTGGTCGATTTTTGGAAGTGGCACTTCTGATGGTTGTGCCGTGATGTTGGCCATGCTGAGCGAAGGCCATCCGGAATACATCACAGCCGCAGTCAGAAACATTGGCGTCATTTCGCGCTGTTTCACTGCCAAAGGCTTGCTTGGCAACGGATACAATTACGACAATGTTTCCGACAAATCGCCTTGCATCTACCCCACCTTTACGAAAGCGAAAAGTTTCGCCATGGCCATGAGCTGGATAGCCGCCGACACTGACACGCTTAGCCCACTGCCTTGCGACAACGACATCAATGTGTTCCATCACACTCTGGGCACAGCCATCGTGCGCAAAGGAGATTTCCAAGGTACGGTCACGGCCTACAACTTCAAGTCGAAGAAAATGGACCAGTCGAACAACATGTATCGGCCGACAGGTGGCACCATGAGTGCCCTATGGGTCGATGGCTATGGCTTGCTGCAAGCTTCTTCGCAAACCGAATATTACAGATGGGAAAAGATGCACTTCCTCGTGATGGAAGATGGCATCCTACCCTTCACGCCACGCATGGAGTATCGGAAGGACTCTCTCTACTACACCAACCTGTTTGACTATGACGCCACGATAAGCATCGACACTACGCGCACGGAACTGACAAGGGTGACCTGCACCGGTACACTACGCGACAAGCAGCAATACCGTGGAGGCGCCATGTTCAGGACAACATATTCATGGACAAGCGACAAGTTCTCAAAGAATTATGAGATTCTCCACCAGACAAACGGCGTTCCTGTCACAATCATCGAACCACTCATCTGCGATGATTCCACCACAATCAGGCAAGTCGATGACCATCGTGTGGAACTCTCACGCGATGGGAAGACAATACACATCACCTGCCCAGACCATAAGCTGGCACTCGATTACGAGGCAGCCAAAATGTACAAACAACCTTTCCCGGCATTGCGCGCTGTGCCGCTTGTCATCACTTCCGAATACGGCGATTGCAAGCGCGACAACATCCTACTGGTTTATGACTGATTGAGAAACCGAGACATAGCCCAAACCTTGTGCGTTGCGTCCTCTATGGAAGGGAGCAACGCACTGGCGGCTGGAACAACGGAATCACACAAACATCATGGCTACCGATATGATTGTGATGACTTGAATAAAACGTCGGAAAGCTTTCTCTGGCAACAGTTTGACAATTTTGATTCCCACAAAGGCACCCAATGCAATCATGGGTATCATCACAAGATTGAGCGTGAATGTAGATAGGGTGATGTTGTGCCATGCAAAAATCTGAAGGGGAACCTTGAGCAAGTTCACAATCAGAAAGAACCAAGCGTTGATGCCGATGTATTCCATTTTCTTCTTCCGGATGGACAGCAGATAGACCGACATGACCGGACCTGCAGCATTGCCTATCATCGTTGTGAAACCTCCCAGAAGTCCGAAAATGGCCGAATACCACCATTTGTGCATCCACTTGTTCTCCTTCCCGAATATTTCGCTCCATCCCATCACCACCAGTCCCAAGGCCAAGGTCCATGCCATCAGCAGCCGGAATTGCTGGGAAGGTACCAACGTGTCGGCCCCCAGAGCGAGGAAAAAGCCCAGTATGGCCGTAGGCAGAAGTCTCATCACGACCTTCCAATCGGCAATACGCTTATAATAAACCACCGCTACGACATCGGCCATACACAACATCGGAAGAATGATGCCAGTAGATTGCTTGGCTCCGAAAGCCAATGCCATGTAAGGGACGATCAGCAACATCAACCCTTGAATACCCGTCTTCGACATGCCGATGCACAGTGCCGACAAGCATACGACAATCCATTGCAAAAACGTTACAGCTTCCAATTCCATAGCTTTGATTGTTTGTGTTATCCCTCTACTCTACCCTATCCTATTCAAAAACAAAGTTCAGCAAATCCTTGGAATATCCTATTTGTCAAGTCATTGCTGTTGTATGCTTCTGGGGTACATTCAGCGGAAAGCACATCGGCGGCATACCCGTGTATCCACACCGCCATCATGGCTGCCGTCACAGCATCGTACCCACGTGCCATCAATCCCGCCAATAGCCCAGTCAGCACATCGCCACTACCTCCTTTTGCCAAACCCGCATTACCGGTAGTGTTCACGAATTTCATTCCTTCGGGTGTCAGCACCTGCGAACCGAATCCCTTCATCACAACCACACACTCCGTCCGTTCGCACAACTCCTTGGCAGCCTGTTCCCTTTCGGAAGGGCCGTTCCAATCCACGAGCCTATGTAATTCGCCATCGTGAGGTGTCATGACCGAACCCGACGGAATCATGTCCAACCATTCTTTGTGAATGGCAAGTATGTTCAACGCATCGGCATCTATCACCAAAGGGATTTTTGCCTCGTTTGCCTGCCCGAGCAGACGATGAAAAAGTTGCTGGGTGGCCGGATTCCGTCCGATACCCGGTCCGACTCCTATTGCTGAATACTTCGATAGGTCATTTGGCATCGAAATGATGAATCGGCCTGCATCCTCCGACAAGATGGCCGACGGACAAGCTGTCACCACTGCCTGCAATGCCCTTTGGGTGGAATGAAGCGTCACCAATCCACAGCCCGATTTCAGAGCCGCACCTGTGGCGAGGACAGCCGCTCCGGGCATCAGCTCGTTGCCACACAGCAAGAGCAGATGTCCGTAGTCGCCTTTATGCGAATAGGGTACTCTTGTCAGCAACTTCTGCTTGAGCAGATTCTTGTCTATCAACATTGCGTTGTCCATATTTCCTTTTTCACTTTTTCTGAATTCCTTGGAAAGCAAAAAAGCAACCACTGAAAGGTTGCTTCTTGGTGAGCCTCTTGTCGGATTCGAACCAACGACCCCGAGATTACAAATCACGTGCTCTGGCCAACTGAGCTAAAGAGGCGGGTGGGTAAGCTATCTACATCGCGCCGCTACAACCGGCTACCCTTGCTGCGATCAAGCCCTGGGGGATTCACAAGGAGCTGGCCGTATAGGACTTACCCATTTGCGGGTGCAAAAGTACAAAAAAAATATCATCCGCCAAACTTTTGTCGAGAAAAAGTGATGGCGGATGATGTTTTTCACTTTTTAAGGACCTCGAATATCTTAGCCTCCAATTCCTCTGCCAATTCCGGATTATCCTGCAGCAACCTCTTCGTCGCATCGCGACCCTGCCCCAATTTCGTTTCATTATAGCTGAACCACGAGCCACTTTTCTTGATGATCTCGTACTGTACGCCCAAATCAACAAGTTCCCCGGTATGCGATATGCCTTCGCCAAACATGATGTCGAACTCGGCCTTACGGAAAGGAGGAGCCACTTTGTTCTTTACGATTTTCACCTTCGTTTGCTTGCCGAGCACCGTTTCGCCATCCTTTATTGGCGATCCAGGTCGGATATCGATGCGTACCGAAGCATAGAACTTCAATGCATTGCCACCTGTTGTGGTTTCAGGATTGCCAAACATCACACCGATTTTCTCGCGCAACTGATTGATGAAGATACAGGTTGTCTTGGTCTTGCTGATGGCTGCGGTAAGTTTTCTCAACGCCTGCGACATCAATCGGGCTTGCAAGCCTACCTTATTGTCGCCCATATCGCCTTCGATTTCGGCTTTTGGCGTAAGGGCAGCCACAGAATCGATGACAATGATGTCGATGGCCGATGAGCGTATCAGCTGCTCCGCTATATCGAGAGCCTGTTCACCATCGTCGGGTTGTGAAATCAACAAGTTGTCCACGTCAACGCCAAGTTTTTCCGCATAGAAACGGTCGAAAGCATGTTCCGCGTCAATGAAGGCAGCTATGCCACCCTGCTTCTGCGCCTCTGCAATGGCATGGATGGCCAAGGTGGTTTTTCCTGACGACTCCGGACCATAGATTTCGATGACACGTCCCTTGGGATAGCCACCAACGCCCAAGGCTGCATTCAGCCCTATGGATCCCGATGGAATCACCTCGACATCGTCCACATGGTCATCGCCAAGTTTCATGATGGCACCTTTCCCAAAATCCTTCTCTATCTTGTCCATTGCAGCCCGAAGCGCTTTCAGCTTCTCGTTTGCAACGTCCATCCCTATTTCCTCATTTGCTTTTTTTGCCATACGATTCCAATCATTCTTTAGTAAACTGATCTTTCCCGACTCCACAAAGCGGACACACAAAGTCCTCCGGCACTTCTTCCCAAGGAGTGTTGGGTGCAATGCCAGCCTCGGGCACTCCTACTGTTGGGTCGTACTCCCAACCACAAACTTCACAAACGTACTTTTCCATAATTTTTTTCCTATAATTGGTTATTTTTTTCGATTTTCATCTGTTATTGCCATTCGGAATATCGTTCCCGACACCAAGCGACTGTACTTGGGCAGAGAAAATAAGAAAATGCCTTTCCGACAAATACTTGTTATTTCATCTCACTGATTGTTTCCTGGAAATAAGAGATACACTGTTTGATGTCGGGTATCGAATTATCCCAGTTATATTCGTATTCTATCGACAAATATCCTTCGAATTGTTGTTCCTTCATGATTTGAAGCATTTGTCTCACATCGAGGACTCCCCTACCCCAAATCGTATCATGACGCTCTGTTTCACCCTCTTGAGGTGCAACAATATCCTTGAAGTGGAAAGAAATGAGGCGGCCATTGAGTTGCCTCAGACAATCCAGATGATTCAATCCCTCACGATTCCAATGTCCCACATCGGCACAGCTGCCAATGTTCTTGCTCCTGTTGGCAATGGCAGCAAGCAAGTTCTGCGGATTCCAATAGGTGGATGGCTGCGGATGGTTGTGTACGGCCACTTTCAGGTCATATTTTTCCGAGAGCTGCTCCACCAAGTCCCATAATTCCAAGGGCGGTTCACAGGTCACGAATTCCATGTCCATGTCGTGGGCAAAAGCAAACATCTGCTCCCACTCTTCGGGCTGATCGCTGACAAACACGCCCGAACCGACAATCTTCACCTCGTTATCGGCAGCCAATTGCGCTACTTCCTTGCGGGTTGTCTCGTCCATGCCCGGACCAAACACCTGGTCGCCCCATTTGCCGCCCAAGCGATGCCCAGGATAAGCTTCTATATATTTCACGCCCAACTCATGAGTCTTTTCCAGAGCTTCGATGAACGAAAAATTGTGAAACGTATAAGACTGTACCGCCAGTTTCCATCCCATTTCGTCGGCACCATTGCTGGCACATCCCTGCATTGCCAACATCACCACCAAGGTGGTCAACATGCCTACAACTACATTCTTTTTCATGTCTTCAAATTATTTAGGTTTTCTCTTGTTCAAATCACATAATTACCACGCCGTATAACATCGACAAAAGTATGAAAAAAAAATCGCACTTCCTAAAAAACCAATTAAGGAATTTTTCCAATCGTCGAAAAATTCCTTAACCAGTGCCTTTGAACAAGTTCAGAGTAGCTTCTTGCCGTCAGTCGTCAGTAGGTTCGTCCTTCTTGACCACCCTAATGGAGATTTCATAAAGCACATAGAGCGGTATGAACACAAGCATCAGCGTGAACGGGTCGCCCGAAGGAGTGATGATGGCTGCCAGCACCATAAGCACCACTATGGCATGACGACGATACTTCGTGAGGAACGAACGGCGTACGACACCCAGACACGACAACACCCATGCCAGCAAAGGCATCTCAAACACAATGCCCATGATAAGCACCATCATCGTGAAATTGCCAATATACGACGACAGGTTGATCTGGTTCTCAATATTCGGACTCAACTGATAATCCACCAGGAAATGAAAGGTGAAAGGGAACACCAGCAAGTAACCGATGGCACATCCTACGAAAAACATCACCGTACCACCTAAGAAAGCCGGACGCAGATGATGTATCTCATTATCGTACAAAGCCGGACGGATGAATTTCCACACTTCGTAAATGATATAAGGGAAAATGATGACAAGAGAGAACGATATGGACGTGGTGATGTGGGTCATGAACTGCGATGCCACATTGATATTGATTATCTGTACTGAGAAATCCTTGTCAAAATTCAGCAATCCATGGCTGATGTCGTTCAACCAACGATACACAAAGAAATCGCCCGATGTAGGAGCCAGAACGAAACTATCAAAAATGTATGGCATGGCGATAAACACGCCAACCATTACAAATGCCAACACACACACAATGCGAAACAACGACCAACGAAGCACTTCCAAGTGTTCCCAAAATGTCATCCCGTTTTCTTCTGGATCTTCCATGAGAGTCTTTCCGATTTTTTAGATATCGAGTATTGGGAACCCTGTCGGAGGCATCCCAATACTCGATCACACAAGCAGTTGTTTGCAAATTTGTTAATTCTTATAGCTTGGCTTTACGAAATCAGCTTTCAGCAGATAGTCGGCCGATTCCTTGATGCCCTGCATGTCGTCGCCCGAAGTAGCGCCTTCCATTTCCACAATGAATTCCTTGCAGCCAGCCTTGGCGAAGTTGTTGAAGATGGCATCGAATCCTACCATGCCGCTCTGGCCCACCTCACGATGGTCCTTGATGTGGAGCAGGATGAAACGACCGGCATACTTGTTGAAATAATCTACTGGGCTGACCTGACCTCTTACAGCCCAATACACGTCCATCTGGAAGAACACATACTGAGGGTCGGTGTTTTCGAGCATGAAGTCAAAATAAACCTTGTCTTCCACTTTCTGGAACTCGTGGGAGTGGTTGTGATAACCATACTTGATGCCGGCCTCTGCACACTTCTTGCCAATGGCATTCAGGTAGTCGCAATAAGTCTTTGCATCCTTCAGCGTTTCAGGCACATTCGACCAAGGAGTAACGATATACTTCATGCCAGCCTCTTTGTGGGCAGCAATACATTCGTCCCACCATTTCAAAGCCTCGGTAAAGTCGCCCGATGCAAATTCCTCTTTCGTCAGAGCGCGTGTGGTGTGGCTCGAAAGAACCTCCAGACCAACGGCTTCACAATCGGCCTTGAACTGTTTCGGATCTACACCATAAAGCTTTCCATTGCCATAGCAAGCAGCTTCGACTTGAGTGTAGCCCATGTCTGCAATCTGCTTCAACACAGCCACATGATTCTCTGCATACTTCGCCGAATCGCCTATCAGCTTACGAGCCGAATAGAGTTGCAAACCCATTTCCTTTTTCACTGGAGCAGCTTCCTGCTGGGCTTCCTTACATCCAGCGAACATTGCCGACAGAGCGACAACACCAACCAAAATCAATGATTTTTTCATACACATTTTTATTAAAAAAACAACTATTATAAATTTATGCAAAAATAGTATATTCCACACGTATCTTGTGCCCATCAATCATTAAAGAATGTTAAAACCCATTCTTTAGGAATTCCCTTATATGAATATGGGTAACGCCATCGTCATCACTTCTTTTCAATAGTGGTGAGGCCGGAATCACATATTTAGGGTAATCATCAGGAATGAGACGCAAATTACCGAATTCCCGCTTTCGCGTTTCTTCACTGGATATGATGTATGAGACCTGCACATACGCCTTTCCACCTGATTTTGTGCAGACGAAGTCTATCTCTCCAGCACGTAACTGTCCTACCTTTACAGTATATCCCAGTCGTAACAGATGCTGACAAACCACATTCTCCAATCCCTTCTCTACATCCTTCTCACGCTCACCACCTGCAATGAAGTTACGTAACCCCACATCACCGAAATAGCATTTGTTGTTCGACTCCAACAGTTTCTTCCCATGAATATACGCTCAGCATAATGCTTTCTTGATATTGCTTTCATATATCCCTGCATTGTTTTTGCGGAAAGATAGTGATTTGGGGGTTCGTAAGCAACAAAACATCAGAACATTTAACTATTGTTGTCCATAAGTGATGATTTTAGTGATGGTTACATAATAAGTTGGTACGATTTTGCCTTAGGATGTTGAGGTATTCTGGAGTTGAGACGAAGGAGCATAGCGGGCTATGTGACTGAGGAACAACTTCAAAATGCCCAACAAGATAAGGGAAAGGCGTACCAGGTTATCAAACATTTTGTGCCAAGTTATTTTTTAATCATCACTTACAGCAAGAGAAAGTGATTGGATATGCTGGACGAACAAAATAAGCCTGAGAAAAAAATCCCCAGGCTCGATTTCAAGTATGATTGTTGTCATTACATCAGTCCCAACGAGCGCAGGTATTCGGCACTCTTCTGGATGCCCTGCAAGCGGTTCATGCCCTGACAAGGCTCATCCTGCTCTACGCAGAGCCACTGGGCACCACCAGCCATGGCCGTGCGGATGACTGCCGGAATATCCACCTGCCCCATGCCAAGCGGACGATACTCGAACCATCCACCTTCATCCTTCATCGAGTTGTCGGTAGTGATGCCTATCAAGGCATAAGGAGCCGACTTCAACTTGCCTTCCAAGAAATAGTCCTTACAGTGAACCACAGGGATGTTGCCAGCATACTTGCCCAACACCTCCACTGGCTTGAAGCCTGCATAATCCGACCAGCACACATCAAGCTCAGGTTGCAGATTCGACCGTTCGTTCGATCCAAAGATATAGTCGTAACCTACTGTACCGTCGGCCAACTTCACAAACTCAAAGTCGTGGTTGTGATAAAGCAACTGGAAACCAGCTTCCTTCACCTTGGCACCAATCTCACCCAATTTTGCAACTGTCTTGTTGAATTGTTCAGGATTCACACCCGGACGGCTTGCTTCATCCATGTAGGGAAACACGATGTACTGCACGCCCAGCACCGTATAGTCGTTGATGACCTTGTCGATGTTGTCGATCATCTCCTGGAAAGGCACATGGCTTGAGAAAGGAATCAGTCCCAACTCCGTACACATGCGTTTCACCTCTACCGGTGTGTGGCCATAAAATTCGCCATAGAACTCCACACCGGCATAGCCCATTTCCTTCACGGCTTTCAGGGTGCCGTAGAAATCTTTCTCGAGGTCGGTGCGCACACTGTAGAGCTGTACGCCGATAGGGAGTTTTTTCTCAAACTGGCAGCAAGCGTTCTGACACTCGCCCTCACCACAAGCCGATTCGTTGGCCTTGTTTTTCTGTCCGCAGCCTGGCATGATTGCCAATACAAGAGCGAACAATCCGCAGATTTTAAATTTTCTTGTCATGTTTTTGTAAATTATTTAATTGATTATCAGTATTGACAGAACGAACGGGTGATGAAAGGAAGAACCTCCTCAGCCAATTCCATACGCCAGTAAGTCCAATTGTGGGCGCCATCCTTCACACGATATTCGTGAGGAATTTCCTTGTCACGAAACAGTATATGAGTCTCGGAATTGGCACGATAAAGGAAATCGTCGTCACCGCAACTGATGTACCAGCGTATGCTCTTGATGAGCTTCAGTTTCTCTGGTGTTGCATCCTCTATCAAAGAACGAGGGCTCATGGAGCGGACCAGTTTTTCCAACTCGGCTTTCTTGATTTTCGTCGTATCTACCTTTTCATACATGCGGTCCAAGTTCCATTCGCCCAATGCGCCACTCAACGGACAAGCAGCAGCAAACAATTCAGGATGGTGCAACGCATAGAACAAAGTGCCTCCACCGCCCATCGACAAGCCCGAGATGGCACGATAACGACGTTGCGTACGTGTGCGGAAATTCTTTTCCACGTAAGGAATCAACTCCTGAAAGAAATAATCCTCGTAGTTGTACGATCCATCCCATAGGTTAAAGTAACCTCTATGCACCGCATCGCCGTTGGGCATCACGATAATCATCGGACAAGCCTTGCCTTCGGCAATCGCCTTGTCGGCAATATAGGCCACTTGGCCGAATTGCACCCATCCCGTATGGTCATCGCCACTTCCATGGAGCAGGTAAAGCACCGGATAGCTACAAGTACTCTCGTCATAGCCAGCTGGCAGATAGACGGCGAAAGGACGGTCCATGTTCAGGATGGAACTATGGAACGTGCAGTTCTCTATCACCTTGCCATGTTGTGCGAAAAGCAAACCCGACAAAGTGAACAAGCACATCATTGACAACAATGTTCGTTTCATGATAAATAGTGTTTTTTTTATTCAACAATTCATGTGAGAAAATGATGCGCCAAAGTTAGTCTTTTTTTACGGATGACACAAAAAAAGAGGTGCTATTTGCACCTCTTTTTCAAAATATTGTTTGTTCGGAATCAACCGAAATTGTCAAAACGAATCATGTCATCTTCAACGCCCAGGCTATGCAGCAAGTCGAGCACAGTCTTCGACATCATTGGAGGGCCACACAGGTAGTATTCCACGTCTTCCGGTGCCTCGTGTTGCTTCAGGTAGGTATCGCCCATCACCGGAGCCACAAAGCCAGCCGTGTATTTGATTCCCATTCCATCGGCCTTCGGATCCGGACGGTCCAGAGCCAAGTGGAAGTGGAAGTTCGGATATTCCTTCTCCAACTCCAGGAAATCCTCGAGGAAGAACACTTCGTCGATGGCACGTGCGCCATAGAAATAGTGCATCTGGCGATCGCGGGTGTGCAGTGTCTTGAGCATGTGCATGATCTGTGCGCGCAGAGGAGCCATGCCGGCACCACCGCCAACCCAGATCATCTCGCGCTTCGAATCAAATTCAGGATGGAACTCACCATAAGGACCGCTCATCTTCACCTTGTCGCCTGGCTTCAAGCTGAAGATGTAGGTCGATGCGATGCCACAAGGCACATTCTGGAAGCCCACTTCTGGACGTGGCTTGAACGGAGGAGTGGCAATACGGACAGTCAGCGTGATGATGTCACCCTCGTCAGGATAGTTGGCCATGGAGTATGCACGGATGGTAGGCTCGGTGTTCTTCTGTTTCAAGGTAAAGATGCCGAACTTCTGCCATGTGGGCACATACAGGTCACCTATCAAGCTCTTGTCCATGTCGCGATCGTAGTCGATATCGTAAGCAGGGATGGCAATCTGGGCGTATGAGCCAGGAATGAAGTCCATGTGTTCGCCCGGAGGCAGGGCCACCTTGAATTCCTTGATGAAGGAAGCCACGTTGCGGTTCGAGATGACCGTACACTCCCACTCTTTCACACCCATTACCGATTCAGGCACCTTGATGCCCAAGTCGCCCTTCACCTTACACTGACAACCCAAACGCCAGTGCTCCTTTTGTTGCTTGCGGGTGAAATGTCCCTTTTCGGAGTCGAGAATTTCTCCACCACCTTCCAGCACCTGACATTTGCACTGTCCACACGAACCTTTTCCGCCACATGCCGAAGGCAGGTAAACACCATTCTGGGCCAACGTGCTCAGCAACGAAGCACCCTGCTCCACCTCCAACACATTGTCACCATTGATAGTCACTTTGACCTTTCCTGAAGGGGTAAGATATTTTTTGGCCACCAACAGGATAATGACAAGCAAAAGAATAATTCCAAGGAATACCCCAATGCTGTTCAGTATTAAATTCATATCCATTGTCTTTATTCCTTTCTTATTAGAGTTTCAAACCAGAGAAGCACATGAATGCCATTGCCATCAAGCCAACGGTAATGAACGTGATGCCCAGTCCCTGCAACGGCTTTGGCACATCAGTATAAGCCATTTTCTCACGGATGGCAGCCAGACCCACGATGGCGAGAAGCCAACCGATACCCGAGCCGAGCGCATACACAAGCGCATCCCAAACGTTGGCGATGGCCTGAGTATTGACCGTCGGATCCATCTGGATGCGCTGTTGCATGAACAACGATGCACCCATGATGGCACAGTTCACTGCTATCAGAGGCAAGAAAATGCCCAACGACGCATACAATGAAGGACTGAAACGCTCTACAAACATTTCCACAATCTGCACGATACCTGCAATGATTGCGATGAACAGAATGAACGACAGGTAACTCAGGTCCAAAGGATCGAGCACATGCACTTGCAACAGATAATCTACAGGCACAGTGATGAGCAACACGAAGGTCACTGCCACGCCCAAGCCCAATGCTGTTTTCACATTCTTTGATACGGCCAGATAAGAACACATACCAAGGAAGAATGCGAAAATCATATTATCCACGAAAATGGATCGTACGAATAAGTTAATCAAATGTTCCATAAGTATATCTCCTTAATTATTTGTTTTCCTTGTTAATGGAACGGTGCACCCACAACACACATCCGACGATGATCAACGACATCGCCGGCATGGTCATCATGCCATTGTTCATGTAGCCCCAATCGTAGAGGCACTGTGGCACTACCTGGAAGCCAAACAGGCAGCCAGAGCCTAACAGCTCACGAACGAAACCTACGATCACCAGCACCATTGCATAACCCACACCATTGCCAATACCATCGAGGAACGACTCCCAAGGGCCGTTCATCATGGCAAATGCTTCCAGACGTCCCATCAGGATACAGTTTGTAATGATCAATCCCACATACACCGACAGCTGGACACTCACATCGTAAGCGAAAGCCTTCAACACCTGAGCCACGATGGTTACCAAGGCAGCTACGACCACCAACTGTACAATGATACGGATTCGGTTGGGAATGGTGTTGCGAATCAATGAAATGACCAGGTTGGAGAATGCCGTGATGATTGTCACGGACAAACCCATTACGATGGCAGGTTTCAACTGTGAAGTGACAGCCAGTGCCGAGCAAATACCCAACACCTGCACAACGACAGGGTTATTCAGGTTCAGAGGACCTGTCAAAGCCTCTTTATTGGCTTTAGAAAACAACTTACTCATTTGTCTTTCCTCCTTTTCTTTAATCATTATTATTAGGTGTATAGGCATCCACATAAAGTTGCAGACCCTCTGTTACCATGGCAGCCACACCATTCGAGGTAAGTGTGGCGCCCGTAACGCCGTCCACCAGATTCTCGTCACCACCGGCCTTACCGGCTTTTACCACTGTCAGTGCCACCTTCTTGGCTTCGGCACCAAACACCTTCTTGCCAATGAAACTTTCCTGGAACTTGCGCTCGGCAATGAGTGCGCCCAAGCCGGCAGTCTCGCTTTCGTGCGAGAAATAGGTACCGTAAACCGTCTGGAAATCGTCGTTCAGAGCCACATAGCCCCACAAGCCACCCCACAGACCACGTCCGGTCATCGGAATCACATATTTGGTCTCACCGTTTTCAAGGGTTGCCACAAACAAGTGCAGGTTGCCGGCCTTCAGTTCACGACCGTACGATGTCTGGAAAGCCCCTTCGTATGGAGTAAGCTTGCCATCCTTTATCAGGTTGTCCTTCACGATCTTGTTGAAATCGGCATCCACATTGTTGCTTTCGATGTTGAGTGCCGTGAGAATCTGGTTCTTGGTGTCGCGCTCCACATTCGCATCCTGTGCCGGTTTCAAGACCGACGAAACGAACGCCAACAGGAATGCCACGATGATTACCATTACAGCTGCATACACAATAGTATAGGTGTTGCTGTTGGTGTTCAATCCTTTCTTCTTGGGTGCTGGCGCGCCTTCTTCTACGATTTCTTCGAATTCCGAAGCAGGTGCCTGGCACATGGGGCACTTGGCAGGAGCCGCGTCGCCCTCGTGGATATAACCACATATCTTGCATCTAAATTTCTTTGTAGCCATAATCGTAATTATTTAATTGCACGTTTAGCACGACGGTTGATGTTGCTCTGTACAAAGCAGTAGTCAATGAGTGGTGCAAAGAGGTTCATGAGCAGGATGGCCAACATCATGCCTTCGGGGTATCCCGGATTCATCACGCGAACCAGCACGGCAACCACACCAATCAGCAAGCCATAGATGTACTTGCCGCCCTCTGTGCGGGCCGAAGTCACTGGGTCGGTGGCCATGAATACGGCACCGAAGCAGAATCCACCTACCACCAGATGATCCACAGCAGTAAGCGTGCTCATGCCTGTGGCATGGAACAACTCTCCCATCAGCGCACCACCTACAAACACCGAAAGCATCGTCTTCCAACTTGCCACTCCCGTCCACAACAACAGTATGGCACCCAAGGCAATGGCAATCACGCTGGTCTCACCTATCGATCCAGGAATAGTTCCTATCACACAATCCAGTACCGATGCCGATGGAGCCATGCCGGCACCCACCTCGCCTAACGGAGTGGCAGCAGTAAATGTGTCGGGCACATTGCCGCCCAAGCCACAAATCGTGTTTTGCGACACCCAGACGCTGTCATCGCCCGTCATGCACGTAGGATAGCTGAAAAACAGGAACGCACGTGTTATCAGTGCAGGATTGAAGATGTTCATTCCCGTACCTCCGAAAATCTCCTTGGCAAAGATAACGGCAAAGGCTGTTGCCAAAACCAGGATCCACAGCGGAGTGTTCACCGGGATAATCATCGGGATGAGCAGACCGGAAACCAGAAAACCCTCATGGATTTCCTCACCCTTCCACTGAGCCACGGTGAACTCAATGCCCAAACCTGTCACATAGCTTACGATAATCTTCGGCAATACGGCCAGGAAGCCATACAGCCACATATCAAACCAAGAACCCTCGGTACCAGAAGCCATGAAGTTCTGATAACCTACATTATACATACCAAACAGCAATGCCGGAACCAAGGCGATGCACACCAAGGACATGATACGCTTGCTGTCGATGGCATCGTGAATGTTCACACCTGTCCGTCTCGTTTCGTTGGGCACGAACAAGAAAGTCTCGAAACCCTCGAAAACAGAACGAAAAGCATGAAATTTGCCTCCTTCCATGAAGTTCGGCTTTATCTTATCGACATATTTTCTTAAACTCATCTTTGTAATCGTTTTGAATTATCAATTACGAATCCTGGTTCATGAACGATGGGCAGCGAACGGCTTTTCCATCGGCCCATCCCACAATTCCTGATTCTTAATTACCATCAAGCGTTTTCTTTTCTCAACATATCCAATCCCTGGCGAATGATGCGTTGCAACTCCACTTTCGAGGAATCCACAAATTCAGCCACGGCAAAATCCTCTGGAGCCACCTCGTAGATACCCAACGCTTCCATCCGGTCAATATCGCCCGTGATGACAGCCTTTACCAAATATCCGGCATAAATGTCCATGGGGAACACCTTGTCGTATTCACCGCTCATGATGATGTGACGCTCGCCACCCTTCACACGTGCATCGAAGGTGTATTCCTTCTTCTTGCCCAACAGCCAGCTGAAGTAAGAACGGCTCACCGAGAACTGGTTGAAGCGCGGAGCAATCCAGCCAAACAATTCATGGCAGTCATCGCCTTCAGGAATGACAGTAAGCGTAGTGGCATGGGCCGCAAGGAAGCCATCCTTTGTCGTAACGGCACCTGTCAGCACATTGCCATTGATGTAACGCAACGATTTGCCTTCGTTCACATTGCCTGCAAACACGTTCGTAAGTTGTGCACCTACAGCCAATTTCACGTAGGATGGAGCTTTAACTTCCGAACCACCCACTGCTACCGTACGTGTCAGGTCAACCTTGCCGTTGCAGAACAGGCGGCCAATGAAGATTACCTCCTCAGCCCCCACTGTCCACACAATCTCGCCCTTGTTGATCGGGTTCACGTGGTTGATCTGCACACCCACGTTGCCTGCAGGGTTCGGACCGTCAAACACGTTCACTTCCACATTCTTTGCCTCCGTCAGAGCCTTTGCCTTCTGCTGTGCGCTCACACCGAGGTAAGTCTTGGCAATCTTCGACAAGGCATCCAGTCCCATCTGAAATTCCTTCTCTTGCCCTTTCAGCACAAACTCAAAGTCCTGTGCCAAAGGCATCGAGTCGAAAGCCGACACGAAGATGGCCTTCGGAGAAGCGTCAGGATTGGCTGTCACAGCATACGGACGCTCCACAAAGTAAGCGAACAAACCAGCCTCGCACAGGATGCCCAACACATCCTTTGCCGACATCCGCAGCAAATCCTGCTTGCCAAATTCTACAAATTCCTGCTGTGCGTCAGCTTCTACACGTACGCTGAGCACTTTGCGCCGTTCGCCTCTCTCTACAGCCGTTACCGTACCGCTGACAGGAGACACAAACTTCACTTCGGGGTGATTCTTGTCCACGAACAAGGCCCCGCCAGCCTTCACCTTTTCACCTTCCTTGACCACCACCTTCGGCGTAACCCCATGAAAATCATCAGGAACAAGTGCATACTGTCCTGTAGCTTTCACATTGGTCATCTCCTCTGCTGGTTTCCCTTTCAGATTCAGATTCAGGCCTTTGCGTAATTTAATCACATTTGCCATATTTAACAATAAAATAGTATTTTCCTAATTTTGCGCAAAATTACACAATTTAATCATAATATTAAAACATATCCCCCTAAATGTTTCAATGGCTTTGGCTTTTCCTTCTTCACCGAATATGTAAACCAAAGACAGGCTTTGCGCTGTAACAATGACCATGCGCAAAGCCTGTCTTCATCCATATTCAAAATCATTTCCCCAGTTGTCCTTCCGTAGGTTCCATGATTGATGGCACTGCATTTGATGAAGCCACCTTGGCTCCACCCACAGCGTTGGCACGACGAATCATGAATCCGAAAGTGGTGGGAACAGCCATGATCCGATCCTCCGGCATGGTGCTTGGTCCGCAGCTGTTGCCACCAAGCCCAGTCACACCAGCATCCAAGTGCACGTATGTAGCACCTGTCTCAGGCAATTGGTATGGATGCCCCGCCAATAACAGGTCAATGTCTTCGTACGCCTGCACCCCGATGCTCATCTGTGCTTGCTGGGCTATGCTGTTCACGGTAGGCACAAACATCACACCCTCACCAGTGGCATTGTCGGCAGTCATCGTCAGCCAGCGCACGTCCTCATGGTTGCCGTTTTCCTGTGGCTTGGTGTAGTTGGTCATCATGCCGGCCACGGTGTTCTCATACACACCTACAAACGCACAGGTCTTTCGGTCGCGGTAGTTCTCCACGGGCCCACGTCCATAGTATTTCACCTTGTTGAGGGAAGGATCCAGCTGTAAGGTGTACCCCAACCGTCCGAGCGCAAGCGAGTGCTTGTTGCTGTTCACTACCGAGCAGAAATCGATGCTGCCATCCGGGAACACTGTCCACACCACATTGCTCAGGAATCGGAACAGAGCCGCCTCTTCGGTCTGTTTCAACGAGTTGTGTCCGCTGGCAGTACCACCTTCTATGACCCATTGGTGGGTAGCCTGACTGTTCACCACCAGCTTCAGTTGCACCGACCCATCGGTCTGCTTCACCACTTCCGATTGCACCACCCTATGTTTCAATCTGTTCAATCCATTCTCATACCATGCCTTGTAGCACCATCCATCGTTGTTGGTCAATGCTCGGATAGCATCCAAGCGCGGTCCGCATCCGGCAGGTATGACCGTCTGCGCACCATAGTTAAGCCTGAAGATGGTACCTTCCTTCATGTCGAACACCACTTCAAAATCCTCACCCGAGACAATCAACATGCTTTCAGCCTGTTTATAAACGGTATTCCTACGTGCCTTTTTCACACGCTTTCCATTCAGTTGCAGCTGTTTGTCCATCATCATGTCTTCCGACAAGGCAACACGCTCACCAGCCGTCTGCAACAGCAGCTGTTCGTCAGCTATCACATACCCCTTCGTTGCCCATGGCACGTCTGCGGCAAGTTTATAGCTTACATTCACAAAGTATTCGGCATCAGCATCCAACTGTTCGTTTCTGAAAGGCATCTCTACCCTACTCTTTCCCCGCGGACTCAGCATCACCTTGCCATCGACGGTCTTCAGTGGCACACCATCCTTCAGCAACACATATTCCACGTCGTAGGCCGCAGGTTCAAAGTAGTTTTTGCCAAACATCTCGATTTCACCGTCATCTGCCCACTTCGTACTTACATACTGATACACCTTCTTCACCTCATAATATTGCGGTTTTGGCTGTCGGTCACCGAATATCAGTCCATTCATCACAAACTGTCCGTCGTTAGGCGTGTCACCAAAGTCACCACCGTATGCCAGATAGCGTGTTCCATCCTTTGTCCAGTTGTACATCGACTGGTCCACCCAGTCCCAGATGGCACCGCCAATGAAGAAATTGGTCGATTCCATCGCATCCCAATAGCGTTCAAGGTCACCCACGGCATTACCCATGGAGTGAGCATATTCGTTGATATGATACGGGTATTTCACGTCAGCCTTGCCGGTAGCCACCTTGCGCACCCAAGGGATGTCGGGGTATTGCCGGCAACCGATATCCGAGATGTCGTTGTTGCGTTCATACTGTATGGGGCGCAGCGTGTCGAAGGCACGCATAGCCTGATAGGCTGCCTTGAAGTTGTCACCAGGGCCAGCCTCGTTGCCCATGCTCCAGATTACGATCGAAGGATGGTTGTAGTTCTGGTGCACCATTTCCATGTTACGCGCCACGTGTGCAGCCTCCCATTCCTTCGGATGCGAAAGCGATTCCGGACCGTAGTAGTACTCATGGCTTTCCACGTTTGCCTCGTCCATCAGGTAGATGCCGTAACGGTCGCACAGGTAATACCAATATGGATCGTCGGGATAGTGCGAGTCGCGCACATGATTGATGTTGGCACGCTTCATCAGAAACAAGTCATTCTCCATCATCTCGCGTGTCACGGCATGTCCCACAGAAGGTTCACTCTCATGACGGTTCACACCCTTCAGTTTCACTGGCTTGCCATTCACATAGAAATAGCGTCCCGCCAGTCCGAACTCATCATCTTCCGACCGGGTATCCCTGATTCCCACACTGCGGAAACCGGTGTAGGTCGAGAAGGTTTCCACCAAGTTTCCTTGCTTGTCCTTCAGTTCGCCCACCACCACATAGCGGTATGGAGCCTCTGCCGACCACAACTTTGGCTGTTTCAACACCAGCTCGGCTTTCACCTCCGTCTCGCCTCCATTGCGGGCAAGCCATTTCACAGGCACAGAACAGCCAGCCTCCGTCTTTGTGTTCTCATCCGAATACAACGTGTTGGCATACAACGTATAGTCAATGTGCAAGTTCTTCACATCCTGTGGAAGCGCATTGCGCAGCAATGCGCTCACCTCAAGCCTTCCCGATTCATTGTCAGGTTGCACGAATGGAGTGACCAGCACGTCACGTACCTGCACTTTCGGCTTTGCCTCCAAGGCAACAGTGCGGAAGATACCCGGCAACCGGAACATGTCCTGAGCCTCTAAAAACGACCCGTCGCTCGAACGATATACCTCCACACTCACACTGTTCTCACCCACCTGCAGGTATGGGGTGATGTTGAACTGTGCCACGTTCCGGCTATTCTTCGAGAAACCCACATACTGGCCATTGATCCAGAGGTAGAAAAACGAGTCCACACCATCGAAATTGATGTATATTTCACGGTCGTTCCATGCGGCAGGCACACTGAATGTCCTGCGGTACGACCCCACCTCATTCCGGTTCTTATAAGTCGTCCAGTTCGTGGGAGGAGTGCGCATCACACCGCCACGCCAGTCGTCCACCTTACGTTCATGATAGAAAATCACGGGTTGGTTCACATACACCGGCGTGCCATATTTCTGTGAGCCGTCATGTTGCAGTCCCTGGATGTTCCACGACCCTGGCACGGCTATGTCATCCCATCCACTCACATCATAGTTACTCTCATGGAATTTCTCTGGACGTTCCTCCGGATTGCCTACCCAATGGAATTTCCATGTTCCGTTCAGGCTCATCCAGTAGCAACTGTTCTCAGGCAGCACCTTTCGGGCCGTAGCCACGTCGGCAAATGAGAAGAACCATGCATGTGGTTGTTCCTTGTTGAGTGAGAGTCGTTCAGGGCTCTCCCATTCCCTGCCTGTCGGAGCCTTTTCATTGGCATACTCAAAGCCTTTCAGGTTGTCGGCATAAACCCCGGCCACCAAGCCACAGCAAATGGCCGAGAAAAACAATTTGTTCATCATATCGGTTTCAGTTTTCAATATTCAGTTCTCAGCAAGCGCGAAGCGAAAGTTTTGGTTTTGGTTATAGTTTTGGCCATTGTCAGTTCTCAGTATTCAGTTCGTCTATCTGACTCTTTAGTAATTGTAACATAATAACTTATGAAGATTTCGTTCAGATTTTGAGCCAATATGGCTTGATGAAGAGGAGGTGATGCGGGCATAACGACCGAGAAAACGGGCAAAAACAACCCAAAAGATAATGTAAAAATGTGGATGGTCTCACGTTACAAATTGTGACAAGTTATTTCTTACACGTCACTAGAATACCAACCGTCTGAAATTCGTGATTTTGTGGAATGTGGTGAGGTTGTTGTCGTGGGCATTCTTGGCACGTTCGTCACCCGAGCGACTCACGATGAGCATGTCATCACCACTGATCATCATCGTGGCGTAATGACGTGCGCCATTGTCACTTGGCCCGATGGCCACCATACCGGCAAACTGCCATGTCAGCAAGTCGGGCGAGTACGACACGGCCAATCGGCGACGTTCGTTCATGCCACCAATAATCTGCGAGTGGACCATCCAGTAGAGCTTGCTGACTGGGTCATAACACAAGTGGAACTTGATGTTGCCACCCGGCACATGCACATAAAACAGTTCCTGTCCATTCATCTTTGCCTTCTCAATGGCCAATGTCCCATCAGGCTTTTCCACGCCCTTCAGCATCACACCAATATCCTTGAAGCCCGTACTTGCACGAGCCAACAATATCACCGTCTTGTCATCAGGGTCATAAAGAGGATGTTTCTCGTCATGGATGCGCACCACATTCGTCTCGAGCATGCCTGCATTGCTTTTTGGAAAATCCACAGCCAGTGCAGGAATACCCGAAGGTTTGGCAGCCGCTATGTCTGCATCCGGATTGTATGGTTCCGAAAATTTCCAATTTTCCTTCTGGGTCAGGTCGGCGGTTTCGGAAGCCTGCAGCAGCACCGGACCTACTCCCGGCCATGCGTGGTCGCTGCTCATCCATTTTTCATACACCAATGTCACCTTGCCATTGTGCACATCCACCGAACAGCAACTCTGGTGCCAACGAGGGTTCTCGCACAACACGGCCGGTGCGCTCCACGTCTCACCATTGTCATCGCTACGGGTTATCAGCAATCGCCCCGAATGACCAATCATGTAAAGCGACTTACCTGCCCGGAACAGTATCTCGTGCATCATCGGAATCCGTGCTGCCGACTCTCGCCAAGTGCCCCCTCGGTCGTCCGACAGATACACACGTATCTGGTTACCCGATTTGTAGTCGCCGAAGTCCGAGCGAGGTTCACCCATCAGGGCCGAACCAGGACCACCATAATCCACTGCCACCACAAACCGTCCGTCCAAGCCCTCCACAATGGCTGGGGTATAAAGATAAACACTTGCAGCATCAGGCGATTCTGCTATCACTTTCTCGCTGGCAATAAACTGCCCCCATCCCATGCAAGGCCAAGACATGCACAGCATCAACAAAACATACAATCTGACTTTCATGTTTTCAGTTTTCAGTATTCGATAAGCACGATGTGCAAGTTATCGTTATCGTATTGGTTATAAGGAAGCGACATTGGTGCTTACACCTACAAGAGCGCAGCACACACTCTCTATCTCCTCCCCCGTCATATACGGATGCATCGGTAGTGAAAGCACCGTATCGCAAAGTCGGTCAGTATTCGGACAGGCACCATAAGGAGTACCGATGTATTGGAAAGCCGTCTGGGCATGCAGGGCCTTGGGATAATACACCATCGAAGGAATGCCTTTTTCCTTCAACGCCTTCTGTACGGCATCGCGTTGGGTCCTGTTCTCCAATTGGATGGTATATTGTGCCCAGCTCGATGTGAAACCATCCGGCACAAAAGGCAAAGTCGCCACTTTGTCGTTCAGCAGCTCATCATACTGATGAGCTGCTTTGTTCACAGCCTCCAGCTCATAATCCTTGAATGCTTTCAGCTTTACTATCAACACGGCAGCCTGCACCGTGTCCAAGCGTGAGTTCATGCCGATACGCACATTGTCATATTTGAACGAACCTTTCCCATGCACACAAAGCGAATCGATGGTCGAAGCCCATTCATCATTGTCGGTAAACACAGCCCCCCCATCACCATAGCAGCCCAAAGGCTTGGCAGGGAAAAACGATGTCGTCGAGATGTCTCCAAACGAACAAGCACGTCGTAGCCTTGCCGTTCCATCCGAGCCATTCTCTGCGATTGCGCCACCAAATCCCTGGGCACCATCCTCCAAAATCAGCAAACGATGCTGCTTTGCCAATGCCATGATACGGGGATAATCGGCAGGCAATCCAAACAGGTCCACTGCCACCACTACCTTCGGACAATACCGTCCCTCCTTCTCCACTGCATAGATTTTTTCCTCCAGATCATCCACGTCCATGTTGTATGTCTGCCTATCAACATCCACAAACACAGGCAATGCGCCCTCTGCGGCAACGGTCTCTGCCGAAGCAAAAAAGGTGAAGTCGGGCACAAACACGGCATCCCCTTTTCCAACATTCCACGCCTTCAGGGCCAAGGTCAGCGCATCAGTACCATTGGCACATCCCTTGCAGTGCTTCACTCCCACATAGTCGGCCAATTGCTGCTCCAAGTCCTTTACAGGAGTCCCATTGATATAAGCCCCCGAAGCCACCACATCCACGATGGCTTTATCCAATTGTGGTTGCAGCACCCGATACTGTTTCTTCAAATCACGAAATTCCATTACCCTCATTGTTTTTTAGCACCATGTTTCCCATGCTTGTGATGGTGCTTATGGGCATCGTCTGTTTCATCCGATTCTGCATCCGACCCATAACCGTAGCCATAACCGTAGCCATAACGATATTTGCTACTTCTCAGGTTCAGGCCATTGAGCACAATGTTCACATTCTTCAATTTCTCAGCCTTAAACAATTCCGCCGCATCTCTCAGCAACTTCAGCGGAGTATGGTCAGCTCTCACCACATACAGTGTCATGTCCACATATTTGTTCACCAAGATAGCATCCGACACGTTGAAGAAAGGAGTCGAATCACAAATCACATAGTCGTAATTCTCGCGTAAAAAATCAAACAAATCCTTGAGTCTGTCCTGTGCGAGCAATTCTGTTGGGTTGGGTGGCACATGCCCAGGGAAATACACGTCAAACTGGTAGCCATTGTTATCAAAAACCATGGGGCGATGGGTCTTCACATCATGCTTGCCAATCAAATAGCTCACCACAGCTATATTATCGTCACCCTGTTGCATGTCAGGCAACATTTTACGCATCACAGGATGTCGCAGATCCAATCCCACCAATGCCACTTTCTTTTTCAAGTGCGACAATGAGATGGCCAAATTCACCGCCACAAACGACTTGCCCTCTCCAGGTATCGATGATGTCACCTGAATCACCTTGCCTTGCACATACTGCATATTCGAGCGAAGCATTCTGAACGCTTCCACCAAATAGTCACGGATATTGAGCGATGAGATGACCTGTGAGTCTTTTCCCTGTGGAATCACCGCAAGGATAGCCTTTTTGGTAAATTTCTTTATGTCCTCCTTTGTCTCCACCTTTGTTCTCAACACGTTCCTAAGGAGTACAAATCCTATGGGCAGACCAATACCTATCAAGACAGCAATCAAGTAAATTCTTTTCTTGTCAGGCGAAAGCGGAAGAGGAGTGGTTTTTGCAGTCTCTATCACACGCACATTGTCAGTAATGGTAAACATCGACAGTTGAATTTCTTCCCGTCGTTGATTCAGCTGCAAGTATATGGGTTCCACAATCTGCTGCTTTCTGGATATCTGAGCCAAGTCCAACTGTCGGGTCGGAATGAACGACCGTTCTCTTTTTGCATCCGACTCCAAGGTGCTCAATTCGCCCTCCCTCAATTGGAACACTTTCTCCAACGAATGGATTCCTGCTTCGATATTGTTCTTTGCTATCTTTATCTGGTCATTGTATTTGAGTATTCTCGGGTTGTTGCTCGCCGAGTTGGCAGCCAGACGCTCCTTCTCGGTTATCAACGTGTTATACTGGTTGACGGCTTCATTGATGCCACCGTCCGTTACCCCAATGTTGGCAGGCAGAATCTTATATTCCCCGTCCGCCATCTTCTCGATTTCTTCTTTAAGCATCGTGAGATATGTCCTCTGCATCTTGATGTCTATCAATTGCTGTTCGAAGTCGTTTCCCGGCAGATTTCCAGCAGGAGCAGCCTCTATGTAGTCATACTCTGTCTGATAGTCCCGGTATTCCGATTCCACATGTCCCAGTTCCTTCGATATGTCACCGATACGTTCAGAGATGAAGTCAAGTGATTTCACTGCCGTAACACTCTTGTATTCACGAGCCTCAAAGTTATATTCCTTTATCAATGTGTTCAGGATATCTACAGCGCGTTGTGGCTTGTTGTCAATGAATGTCAGGTTCATGATATTTGTCAGCGACGAAGAGAAACCCCTTTCCAAACTCACCGAAAGCATCCACGAAAACTCCTCACCTACAATTTCAGGAGATTGATACACAGCCTTATATGTGTCACCCGCAATCATCGAATAGGAATCAGGATTCTCAATGACCACATTCACGCCATTAAACACCAGCGTGTCGCCATAATGATACAATTTGCCACCCTCGTATTCATCTTTGGCATCGTCAATGCTAATTTCCATCAATTTATAGGTATTGACATCCACAGCATTGAAAACCACAGAAATATACTGCGGCAAAGAGGCACTGGAATATAATGGGTTGAAATGGAGTGACATCTTAAACGGAGCATCCTTATAGAACTCATGCTCCAATATGTTGAAAATGGAACGGAAAAGAGGAAACGAAGTATGAAAAACGGGCAACTTATACTGATAATATCGTGTGTTCAAGTCAAGGTTCTTCACCACCTTGGTCATCAGCGAAGGCGACTTGATAATGATGATTTCGTCGTCAATCCTGCGGTTTTGACTCTTCCCTGTCACATCAGCCAACAACGAGAGTTCCACGCTTCCACTCTTGTCATCAATGAACATGACCTTTTCCCCACAGCTATATATGGGAATTTGCAGTTTCGAGTAGAAAAACGCAGATACCAGCGAAACAGTCAGAAATAATATGATCCACCATTTCAATCTCCATACAAAACTGATTGTATTTTGCACACTAAAACTGCTTTCATCGCTATCCAGTCTCTCTATCAGCTCATTATCATTGTCTTGCCGTTCCATATCTTGTTAACAGTTATCAGTCATCAGTTCATTGTCATCGTCAACAGTGCATAGTTCTCAACTCCCTTCAGGAGAGGCTCTATCTCTTCACCACCCAAATCATTGTCGCTATTGAAGCGAGCGAAGTGATCAACGAGAGCCACGACATCCAGTAGGTAAATCCTTCTCTATAATATTTTGACTTGATGGCTTCCGTAATGATGATGTCGTTCTGTTGCAACAGGAAATAAGGATCGTTGAAGATTTTCGACGAACGCGGATCCATATAGTGCATCACCATCTTGCCGTTTTCTTCACGCAAGATACCGATTTTGCTTCTTTTCGTATATATGTCCAAGTCGCCCGACAGTGCCAAGGCTTCGAGGAACGTACAACGCTCATTGGGAATCGATATCGACTTTCCTCCATTGGCACCTAAGAAAAACACCTTGAAATTCTTGAACCGCACATTCACGAAAGGATCCTGTATGTAGTTGCCTTTCTCTAACATGCCCTTTATCTTTTCTTGCAGTTGCAGGCGTGTCATTCCTCCCACATGAATCCTTCCCAACACCGGGAAGTCAATGTTGCCATTCACATCCACCAGGTAGCCCATACCGTATTCCGAGTTCATGTTTTGTGTATTACCATTTCCGCTCATCACGTTAAATGGGCGCGACAATTCCTCATCGTAACACGACACCCAGATGTTCAGCTGGTCGTATGGACTGATTACCGCCTCAAACTTGTTTTCAAGTTCAATCTGGGTACTACCATTCATGTCCTGCAAGTACAGCACTTTCTTAGGTGATATGCACGAAGAAACACTTAGCATTGTTGCAACAGCCCAAATCACACATTTCCACATCATTTTTTTCATATCATTGATTGTTTTTATACGTTTTCACCCAATTTTTCACCTGTTGCCACAACAGTTCCTTCATCCACCCCATGCCATTATCCGTCCATCGTTGTGGATGTGTGGTCACCATCACCCTATCAGGAATCCTTCCCATCCCTCGGATGATGTCATCCGAATGGGCAAACACCAATCCCTGCTCCTCCCATCTGTCTTGCCAGTACGGAATCTTGTCGCGCACACTCATTCGCCACCCGTTCCAGCAACGTCCCGTGTCGGTCAGATAAAACGTGTCCGACCAGTCCGTATCAAGGTAAGGTTCATAGCTGATATCCAGGTCCCGATAGTCATATTTCTTCCAAATGTCACGATTGTCAAATTTGCTCCGTGGACTTCCATGCATACAGATGGTTTCTACAGGCACCACTGTCCGCATCATCGCCAGATTCTTTCGGAATTCCTCATAGGCAGCATCCACATCACCCTTGCAAGTCGTCAGCGTCTCGTAGTGGTAACCCACCTCATGTCCCATCCCAACCATCCGTCTTGCAATCTCAGTGTTCCAGCTCACAGGCAGCATACGGAAATAATACGTAGCCCTTATCCCCAGCCCATATTCCAGCTTTGCCATTTCCAATGCATTCTCTGGCAGTTTGTCCACATCATGACGCAAACACACCCCTTTCCCTTCGAAAGGATATTCGCAACATCTACGAAACACATACCCATTCCTCAAGAAAGCATGCAGCAACTCACTATATTTTGTCAGTGTAAAATCCAACTTAATTTACCAAATTTCTGCAAAAGTACAAAAAAAAACACAAGTACTTGATTTTTTTATCAGTTTTCGGTTAGTTTAGACATTGCATTGATGTCCAAAAGTTGTTCTTCCAGAACTTCCTCTATGATGCTCAAATATATCATGATTCCCTTAATTATTGCATGCAAAGGTAATGAAAACAGTCGATAAAACGCCAATGATTTCGATTTTCGTCAATCTAAAATGCCAATAATTCGCATTTTCGACATTGTAGAATGCCAATAATTCGCATTTTCATTTTTTTTGCAACGCACTGCGCGCACTTTTGCATCAGTTTACGGAATCAATGGTGCTGATTGCATATAAGGGAATGTTTTTCATCCATCCTTGGTCGATATAGTCTCTCATGGAGAGACGTACTCCTTTCAGGTCAGCATTGTTATCAATAAAAGTCTTCAACGACTTTGCCTTCACATTTTCCTCAGCCTTACATTCTATTGGTACGACCTTTGTTCCTGACTGAATTACGAAGTCTATCTCTATTGTCGAGTCATCAACACTATGATAGAAAGGTGTTATTCCTTTTGAGGTGAGCTCGTTATTGACAAAGAGTTCGGTGAAAGCCCCCTTATGTTCGCTAAAGATATCATTGCTCGTTATCATGGCTTCGGCAGGAGCATCCACCATGGCTCCCATAAGGCCCACGTCAAGCATGAAAAGTTTGAAGGCTGAAAACTCCTCGTAGAACTTCAATGGCATCTTAGGCTTGCTGATCCTATGCACCTTATATATCATTCCTGCATCTATGAGCCATTGGATGGCAATTTCGAACTCTGATGCCCTAGCACCCTTTTTCATTGCTCCATAGATGAATTTCTTGTTCTCTTTCGCCAGTTGGGACGGAATACTATCCCATACCATATTAATTCTTGGAACTTCCCTAACTGGAGCATGTTTGGAGAAATCTCTTTTATAATCGAAGATAATCTGTTGCTGCAAGGCCCGTATTTCCAGAAGCCCTTTACCTTCGGCAAAAGCCTGAACGACAGCTGGCATGCCTCCAACATAATAATATTGTCGTAAACATTCTTCGTATGACACGCTCAAAGCAGAGATTACGGGATAGTCGGCCACATCCAATAAGTCCTGCATCTTATCCTTACCGAGAGCCATGAGAAACTCTGAGAAGTTCATAGGGTACATACGTATCATGTCAACCTTTCCGACAGGGAAAGAGGCATTCTCATGCAAAGAGACACCGAGAAGAGAGCCTGCAACAACAACATGGTATTCGTTCGCCTCTTCACAGAAGTACTTCAATGCTTCGAGAGCCCTGGGGCATTCCTGTATTTCATCCAGAAATATCAAGGTGTCTCCAGGGGTTATGTCTGTGTGGGCAATGGCAGCCAGAGAAAGAATGATGGACTTGGTATCAGTACTCTTTTCGAACACGTTTCTTGCCTGCATGTTACGGTCCAGTGGAATATACACCAGTCTGGCATATTCGTTTTCACCAAACTTCCTCAGGATGTATGTCTTACCCACCTGTCTTGCTCCGTTCAGAATCAGTGGCTTTCTGTCAGGGTCACATTTCCATCCCACAAGTTTCTGATATACAATCCTTTTCATGAAATCATAACATTATTTATGATGAATCCCATTCGCAAAATTACATTTTTCCAGACGAATCAACAAATGTTTTCTGCACTTTTTCAAACGAATAACAAAAAACTTCCGATCTCAATTTACACTTCTCAAATACTCCTCTACAGCAAACAACGGAACATTCTCCATCCATTCTTGATCCTTGTATGGGAGCAATGAAAAACGCAATCCTTTAAGATGCTTTTCACAATGATCAACATTGATGAAACCCGACAACGATTTACTCTTGACATTTACATCGGCTTTCACCTCTACAGGTATGACCCTATCATCATTCTCCAAAATGAAATCAATCTCTTGGGTGGAATTTTCCTTACTGAAATAATAAACGTCCTCTTTAGGGAAAACGGTCTGAATCTGTTGCAACACAAAGTTCTCACTCAGCGCCCCCTTGAACTCCACAAAAGCATCAGTTCCCATCAACATGGCATTAGGTGAAGCATTCGACATACATGCCAACAAGCCACAATCCATCAGATACAACTTGAAAGCATTATTATCGGCATAGAAACGCAACGGTTTTGAAGGTTCCTTTGTGCGATACACCTTATTTGCTATGCCTGCATCGACCAGCCACTGGATAGCAAGTTCAAAATCCGCAGCCCTACCCCCTCGGCGGACAGCCCCGAAAACGAATTTCTTGTTCTCCCGAGCCAGTTGTGCCGGAATACTGTCCCAAACCATATTGATGCGTTGTGCCATTGGCTTGGTGTGCTTTGCTATATCACGCCGATATGCATCAAGGATTTCATTCTGGATGCTTCGTACAAGTGCAGTATTGCCCGATTCCACATACACCTTTACGGCTTCAGGCATTCCACCCACGAAATAGTATTCACGCAACAACGCTATCAGCAAGTCCGACTGTGCCTGCATTGTATCCCAACGCTGTTCTCGAATCATCCGCAAGAGTCCATCCCTTTCATTCGCCATCAAATATTCCGCAAACGACATTGGAAACAATCGCAGCGTATTGATTTTTCCGACGGGATACGACTCACCATCGCGCAGCGAGATACCCAACAACGATCCTGCCACAACCACATGAACATCAGGAAAATCTTCACAAAAATATTTCAGTGATGCCATTCCATTCCTCACTTCTTGGATTTCATCGAAAAACAATAGTGTTTTGTCAGGAACAATCGTCACATTGAAATAGATTTGCAGTTCATCGATGATGCGAGAAGCATTCACATCACGAAACAACTGATTCGCATAACTTTCCTTATGGCAGTTGATATATACCAATGACTCATATTCATTCTTTCCAAATTCCTTCAGTAGATAAGTCTTTCCGACTTGTCTCGCGCCTAAAAGTACCAAAGGCTTTCGATCCTTCTTCACTTTCCATGCCAGCAGTGCATCATACAACAATCGTCTCATGCGAGTATCAACACATTCATTTGTGATTGCAAAAATACAAAAACAAACCTATCCGCAATATTATTCCACACTTTTCTTGTGGAATTTCCAATTTTATTCCACACTTTTCTTGTGGAATTTCAATTTTCAGTTTTCAGTCATCAACAGGCGTGAAGCCTATTAACAACACAATGAATCAGAATAATTCATGAAATTCGGCATTGCATTTGGGGTGGGTTAATTAAAAGGAAAATGTTTTGATGGCTGGCGGCTCTGATGAGCCTTGTGGCCTCTTGCTCATGCTGGCCCATCTGAGAGCAAGCTCTCAGGCGGTCCATCATGATCAACAGACCAGTCCTCCGGACCTTCATCCATCAAAACCGAAAATCGATTCTTCGAATCGTAAAATTAAACTGTCGTTTTGACCCTTGGCTTCACCTCAGCAATTGGAGCAAGCTCCATTGCGTTCGGTTTGCACAAGGGTTGTCTTACGCATAAAATAGTTGTTGTGTAGTTGTTGATGGCATTCGCCATTTTATGCGGAGCAATTTTAGCCGTAGGCAGATTTTCCAT
>DCGR01000049.1:47669-49512 GCA_002315285.1 Bacteroides sp. UBA1773
GCATACCGACAGACACACGATGAGAACGGCAAAGGTCATCAGACCTGATCATTGGATTTTCCTTGATATTCGGCATTGCGCTGGGGGGGTAATTAAAAGGAAAATCATACTCCACAATGGCAATCCACATTCAGTGGTGGCATTCATGCATATTTAATGACGAGTCAAGACGATGGCATTGAATTATGATACTTTCTATGATTACTATCAACTACAACAATAGTGTCGGACTAATCATGACTTTGGCAAGCATTCATCAACTTCAACAACGCCTAGGCCTTGACGAAGCCTTCAAAAGCGTTGCTTCTCAATGTTGCAAAGTAATTCTGCATTTTAAAAATGCAAAAAAATAAAAATTCTGCACTTTTTAAGTGCAATTTTGTGTATTTTTGCAGGCTTGAAAAATACAACAATAAATGGAAAGACTGATTGAAAATCACAAGAAACTGGTTGCGAAGATACCTACAGAATTTGTCAGGTATCTTTATGATGATATTAATTGGGACGGAAAACTGATTGGGTTGGTTGGGCCGAGAGGCGTTGGAAAGACTACCATGGTACTTCAACATATCAAGAAGGCATTGCCGATCAATGATTCACTCTATGTGTCGGCTGATTATTTGTATTTTTCAGACCATAGTTTGGTTGAATTAGCAGATGTGTTCGAGAAGCATGGCGGCCGTTATTTTATTGTCGATGAGGTACATAAGTATCCAGATTGGTCAGTGGAGTTGAAGCAGATTTATGATACAACCGACCTCCATGTGATTTTTACCGGGTCTTCGGTACTTGATATTCACAAAGGAATGGCCGACTTAAGCAGGCGAGCAGCGTTATATCAACTCAATGGTCTTTCGTTTCGCGAGTATCTGATACTGTTTCATGGTATTGAGACACCAGCCCTGAATCTTGATGCAATCTTGTCGCACAACTATTCTTTAGGGATTGAGCATCCATTGCCTCTTTTCGAAGCCTATTTGAAGAAAGGGTATTATCCGTTTGGACGAGACAAAGACTTTGAAATGAAGATTGAGCAAGTGGTAGCTCAAACGATGGATGTTGACATTCCCATGTATGCCAACATGAATGTCTCAACTGGAAGGAAATTGCGTCAATTGCTCATGATTATAGCTAAGAGTGTACCTTTTAAGCCTGTGATGCAGAAGTTGGCTCAAATGGTTGATGTCAGCCGTAACCAGATTGGCGATTATTTGTTGTATATGGATCAGGCTGGAATGATAGCGCTTTTGCGAGATGATGTTGGAGGTATCCGTGGATTGGGAAAGGTGAACAAAATCTATCTTGACAATACGAATATCGTGTATGCTCTCGGTGGTCAAAATTCGAATGTTGGCAATATCAGAGAGACCTTCTTCCTCAACCAAATGAGAGTAAAATATGATGTAGTATCATCTGAAGTTGCTGATTTTAAGATAAATGAATTTACTTTTGAAGTCGGAGGCAGAAATAAACAGCAAAAACAAATCCGGGATGTTGACAATTCATACGTGGTAAAGGATGGTATCGAATTTGGAGGATTGAACATAATCCCTTTGTGGGCATTTGGACTTACTTATTGATGTGAATTTTTATACTAAGGCGAAATTTATCATTTGTCAATGACCCTCTCCATCATCACCATCAACTACAACAACAGGCCCGGTCTAGAAAAGACCTTGTGTAGCGTTCTTTCTCAAACGTCAAAGGGCTTTGAACACATCATTATTGATGGTGGCAGTAATGATGGATCAGCGGACATTATCAAAGCATACGCCGAGAAAGCACCATATAAAGTAAGGTGGGTATCTGAACCTGACAAAGGCATCTACAATGCCATGAACAA
>DCGR01000093.1 GCA_002315285.1 Bacteroides sp. UBA1773
CTAAAATTTAAACAGCTTCTAAATACAAAAAGACTATACCTTCGAGCTTGGCGAGAGTCGGATGCCCCGACTTTATACAAATATGCTTTCCAATCCGGAAGTCGGTCCCAGGGCTGGTTGGCCACCGCACAAAAGCGTGGAGGAAAGTCTGGAAATCATCAGGAATGTCTTTTCAGGAGAAGGGATGTGGGCTATCGTGCTGAAAGAGACCTCGGAGGTCATCGGATGTGTAGGATATCTGTCGGCCGAATATTCAAACCTGAATATTGAAAAGGACCAGTGTGAGGTCGGATACTGGATAGCCAAGCCATATTGGGGAAAAGGCATTTGCACCGAAGCTCTACGAGCCGTTGTGGATTATTGTTTTAACGTCAAGGGGGTTTCTGTACTTTGGGGAGATTATTTTCCTGACAACCAAGCGTCAGGAAAGGTGATGGAGAACTGCGGGTTCAAGGACACAGGGAGAGAAACCCTCTGTCCAACCCTCGAGATTGGGGCTGACAAGCCAGTACGGGTCCTGAGACTTGACTACAATCTTGAATGAAGTTGAGAGGTACAAGTTTATGCAAAAAACAGTTAAACGCTATAAATCAGGAAAATAATAAAGAAATGCCAATTATTGAAAAAGAAAACCGCAAAAGGAAACGCAAATGAATTTAGCGAAATAATGAGAACGTAAAAATGACATCTACTTTTTGGAGCTGATGTTATGCCGTTCAGTGTTAGCCTTCTGGCTCAGCTGTTTGACCAGTTTCCTTTGCGTATGGACAAAAACGAAACAAGCTTGCCACAGACATGACAAGCTTGCTTTACAAATGTCGGGGTGACTGGATTCGAACCAGCGACCACGCGCCCCCCAGACGTGTACTCTAACCGGGCTGAGCTACACCCCGTATTTGCGAGTGCAAAGTTAGTGCATTATTTTTTACCGAACAAATTTTTTCCTGTTTTTTTTTGAAGTATCATACACCAAAACTTTCCCTATAGAAGTCGAGGCACTCGAAAATCTCATCGCGGCTTGCCTGCTGGTTGATGCGGCAATCGCCAATCTGTGCGAGCAAAGTGAAGTTGATGATATTCGCCGTGTTTTTCTTGTCATGGGTCATCAGTGCGTAAAGCGAATCGTAGTGCTTGCAATTGAAGGCGAACACGCCATAGTTGTCCTTGACGTATTGCACCGTTTGCCGAAGCTTGTCCTTGGGAAAACCCAACTTCAAGAAGGAAAGATAAAGTTCGCACGCCATGCCAAATGCCACGGCATAGCCGTGAGGAAGAGGACGAGGTTGTCCAAAGGAAAAGCTTTCGAGTGCATGTCCGATGGTGTGACCCAGATTGAGGGCCTTGCGTGCACCAGACTCGTGTGGGTCTTTCTCGACGATGAGTTGCTTGATGAGCACGGAACGCATCACCATGTCCTGTAGATGGGCGAAGTCGGGCCGTTGCCAGTCGAAAGCCATCAGCTCAGCCCAATGGGCCGTGTTGCTGAGTAAGCCATGTTTGATCATCTCAGCATAGCCAGAAAGGCGGTTTGGCACGTCGAGAGTGTGCAGGAAATGGGTGTTGATGACCACCTGCTGGGCCGAATGGAAAGCTCCTATCTCGTTTTTCAATCCATTGAAATTCACGCCCGTCTTTCCTCCCACTGAAGCATCGACCATAGCCAGCAATGTGGTAGGCACATTGACATAGCGAATGCCACGTTTGAAGGTGGCAGCAGCGAAACCTCCCAAATCGGTCAGCATGCCGCCACCGATGTTGACAAGCAACGAATGGCGGGAAGCACCCATATCGGACAATTGCTGCCAAACCTGGCACAGCGTGTCGATGCTTTTGTTGGAATCACCAAATTTGATGCGTATAATATGCGCATCGCTTACCTGCACCAAGGGGAAACATAACTTTTCGGTTTGCTCATCAAGCAACACAAAGAGTTTGTCGAACGAAATATCACGAAGTACCCCCTGCAGACCTTCCTGAATGTCATCACAAAAAATAGGACTCATACCATGATTTCATTGCCGCAAATTTAGTTGAAATTATCGGATTTTGGAACACTAATGGCAAAAAACATTTTAAACAAAAGCTGGAACTTTTAAGTTTAATAAACATTTTCGTATTAAACTTTCAAGAAACGCACAAGTCAAAAGACTGTTTTGAAAAAGAACCATGATACGGAAAATAATATTATTAATTGGATTGGTGTCGGTAGCTTTCAATTACGCATCGGCACAAAAGGTAACAGTGAGTGGTAAAGTGGTGGATGGTGACGACAATAGCACCGTTCCCCAAGCGACCGTAGTACTTCTGAATTTACCAGACAGTACCATAGCGGTAGGCAATGTAACTAACAACAGTGGTGCATTCTCCATAGAGGCGAAACCAGGCAAATATGTACTGCGGGTGTCGTTCGTGGGCTATGTGGCACAAGAAAAAGAGTTGGTGTTGAAGAGCAAGAACATCAATCTCGGCACAATCACCCTGAAGACCGATGCCGTGATGCTGAAAGAGGCCGTGGTGACAGCCGAGGCTCCACCCGTGTCGGCAGTGGAAGATACCATCCAATACAACTCATCGGCCTATCGTACACCGCAAGGAGCCATGCTCGAAGAGCTGGTGAAAAAACTGCCAGGAGCCGAGGTGGACGAGTCGGGTACGGTGAAGATAAACGGCAAGGAAGTGAAGAAACTCTACGTGAGCGGAAAGGAATTCTTTGGCGGTGACGTGAAGACGGGGTTGCAGAACATTCCAGTGGATATGGTGGACAAGGTAAAAGCTTACGACCGCAAATCCGACTATACGCGCCAGACAGGCATTGACGATGGAGAGGAAGAAACCGTGCTCGACCTGACCGTGAAAAGGGGAATGAACCAAGGTGTGTTTGGCAATTTCGACCTGAGCGTTGGCACCAAGGACAGGTATGCCGAACGCGGAATGGTGAACTACTTCAACGACAACACCCAAGTGTCGGTGATTGGAAGCGCCAACAACGTCAACGACAGAGGCTTTTCGGGCGGTGGCCCGGGCGGTCCGAGAGGACGTAGCAATGGGCAGGTGACCACGAAGACCACCGGCGTGAACTTTGCCAAGGAAACAGCCAAGACCGAATTGGGAGGAAGCGTGCGCTACAACTACAGCGACAATGACACCTATAGTATCGCTAGCAAGGAAGGTTTCCTGAAGTCGGGAAACACATTCTCGAACTCCAACACCATGAACCGGAACAAAACCGACAACCTGAACGCTAATTTACGTTTGGAATGGAAACCGGACAGCATGACGCAGATCCTGTTCCGCCCGAACTTGTCGTACTCGAAAGGCAACTCCAACTCACACGGACTGTCAAGCATATTCAATGCCGACCCATACAGCATCGTGAGCAACCCGAACGACTATCTGGAATTCATTGAAGACCCAGCACTGGATCCGTTGCGCCCCATCCGCGTAAACTCCAGCGTAAACGATTCGAAAAGCAACACAAACAGCCTTTCGTTCAGTGCCAATGCGATGATAACCCGAAAACTGAACAGCAAGGGACGCAACATCAACCTGAATTTCAATGTAGGCACAGGCGACAGCGAGAACAAGTCGTACTCGGACAACGAGACACGCTACTACCAGTTGCAAAAGGATTCGGCCAACCTTCGCAAACGCCACATCACCACTCCAGGGAACAATTGGAACTACAGCATCCGGGCTTCGTACAGCGAACCCATCACCAACACCATCTTCTTTCAGGTGAACTACCGTTTCCAATATCGCTACACCGACAGCAAGCGTTCCACCTACAGTCTCTATCCCACCTTCCCCGACTGGAAGATAGGCATGCCTCTGCCTACTGGTTACGAATCGACTTTCGATGAGGAACTGAGCAAGGACGCCAACTACAAATACTACACCCACGAGATACAAGTAGGATTCCGTGTGAACGAGCAGAAATACCGCCTTCATGCCGGTGTACGTTTTTTGCCGCAAAACACCAAGTTGAGCTACAAGAAAGGCACTTATATGACCGACACGACACGAAACGTGTTCAATTTCACCCCCAATGTGGATTTCCAATACAGATACTCCAAGACAAGCCAACTGCGCATCACGTATCGCGGAAACACCAGCCAACCTAACATGGAGGACTTACTGCCCATCGAGGACAACTCCAACCCGCTGAACATCAAGAGGGGTAATCCCGGGCTGGAACCCGCTTTCAGTCATAATGCCAGCATGTTTTTCAACTCATTCAATGCCGAAAAGCAACAAGGCATAGTGACTCACCTCAACGCCACAATGACCCAGAACAGCATCAGCAACAGCACGCAGTATGATGCCACCACGGGTGGAAAGATCACTACGCCCAAAAACATCAATGGCAACTGGAATGCTTTCGGCATGTTCATCTTCAATACAGCCTTCCGCGACCAAAGGTTCACGATGAACAGCATGACCAATGCACGCTATGCCAACAATGTAGATTACCTTTTCAACGACGAGACAAAGGTGGATGATGAGAACACCACCACCGACTTGTCAGTGATGGAGCGGCTGCAATTCAATTACCGCAACGACTGGTTTGACTTCGGCGTACATGGTTCCATCAACTACCAATGGGAAAAAAGCAAGCTCCAACCAGGCCAGAACCAGGAGCCTTACACCTTTACTTATGGTGCCAGCACCAATTTCAGTTTACCTTGGAACATGACTGTATCCACAAACATTTCCAACATGAGCCGCCGAGGATACACCGACACAAGCTACAACAACGATGAACTGGTGTGGAACGCACAAATCGCACAGACATTCCTCAAGGGTTCGCTGACCATCAGCGCAGAATGGAACGACATACTGCAACAACAAAGCACCGTAGTACGCTCACTGACGGCAAACTCGCGAAGCGTGACGCAATACAACGCCATCAACAGCTACCTGATGTTCCACTGCATCTATCGTCTGAACCTGTTCGGAGGCAAGGACGCACGCCAGCGTATGCGTAACCAGCGGGGAGACATGGAGCATGGCAGACCCATGGAAGGGGGAATGCCTCCAGGAGGCTTTAACGGCAGAGGCAGAGGCTTCGGAGGTGACAGAAGATTCTGATTGTCATTTACGGCTTAGAAAAGCAGGCTTTAGCTTGCTTTTCTTGCAATTATACATTATATTTGCAGCCGAATTCCATATTATGGCGTTTATGAAAAAACTACACTCTATGAAACTACTGTTTTGGAATGTTGTAGCCATCGTCCTTTACGTGACGGTGATAGGTTACATTACTTTGTTGTGGATGGATTCATATACACGTCATGGCGAAACCGTAACAGTGCCTAACGTCAAAGGATTACCTGCAGAACAAGCCGCAAACGAGTTTGAGAAACAATTGCTCAAATCGCAAGTCATCGATTCCACATACGTCCGAGGAATTCCGGCAGGAGCCGTGTTGGACCAAATTCCCGAAGGTGCCTCGAAGGTAAAAGAAGGCCGTACGGTGTATCTGACCATCAACACAGGGAATGTGCCGACCCTAAAAATCCCTGATTTGATCGACAACAGTTCGTTCCGACAAGCAGAAGCGAAACTCCGTTCGATGGGATTCAAGTTGAACGCCCCTGTGATGGTTCCAGGCGAAAGAGATTGGGTATATGGCATCATGTACAAAGGTCGTTTTCTACGCATTGGCGAGAATATAGCAAGAGACTCATACTTGACATTATGTATTGGCAACGGAGGGAAAACATACGGTACGAAACCCAACAAGGAAGAAACAACTGTAGAACAACCTCAAGAGACACCAACCACCACTGTGGATGAGGGGTGGTTCTAACCAATAGCCCAGAGAAACCATGGATGAGTTCATAGAAGACATTGAGGATTATTTGGATGACATTGAACCTGTCATTGAGAATCCCAGCGAGCTATATGAACATTTCCGTGTGGTTGCCGACAAAGGACAGACACAACTCCGCATCGACAAATATCTTTTCGACCATTTGCCCAACTCCAGCAGAAACCGCATCCAAAAAGCAGCTGAAGCCGGATTCGTGATGGCAAACGGACAACCTGTGAAAAGCAATTACAAGGTGAAGCCGTGCGATGTAATCACCATCATGATGAATCGCCCTTGCTACGAAAACGACATTATCCCGGAGGACATTCCTTTGGATGTAGTGTTTGAGGACGAAGACCTGATAGTAGTGAACAAGCCCGCAGGACTGGTGGTCCACCCAGGGTGTGGCAACTACCATGGCACGTTAGTAAATGCCATCGCCTGGCATCTGAAGGACAACAAGCACTATGACCCCAACGATCCACAAGTGGGGTTGGTTCATCGTATCGACAAAGACACTTCAGGACTGCTTGTAGTGGCCAAAACACCCAAGGCGAAAACCCATTTGGGCAAACAATTCTTCAACAAGACCACCAAGCGTAAATACAATGCTTTGGTATGGGGTATTGTGGACAAAGACGAGGGCACCATCGAAGGGAACATCGGGCGCAATCCCAAGGACAGGATGCAAATGGCCGTCCTGTCGGATCCTACCCAAGGGAAACATGCTATCACACACTATCGGGTACTTGAGCGCTTAGGTTATGTCACCCTTGTAGAATGTGTGCTCGAAACGGGTCGGACACATCAGATACGAGTCCACATGAAGCACATCGGGCACGTGTTGTTCAATGACGAACGATATGGCGGACATGAAATACTGAAAGGAACAACCTTTTCGAAATACAAGCAATTTGTGGAAAACTGTTTTGACATTTGTCCACGTCAGGCTCTTCACGCCATGACGTTAGGATTCATTCATCCACGAACGGGTGAGGAAATGTTTTTCACATCGTCCTTACCGGATGACATGACCCAATTGTTGGACAAATGGCGGCACTATATTATTAATAGGGAATTATGAAAAAACGTACAGTCGCAATTGTGTGTGGCGGTGACTCCAGTGAATTTGAGGTATCGCTGCGAAGTGCTCAGGGTATCTACTCATTTATAGATAAGGTCCGATACTCACCATATATCGTAGAAATGCATGGGCTTGAGTGGAATGTGGTTCTGAAAAACGGCCGCAAAGTGGCCATCGACCGCAATGATTTCAGTTTCGAAGAACGGAAGCGCCGCAAGTCCTTTGACTTTGCATACATTATCATTCATGGAACTCCTGGTGAGAATGGCATTCTGCAAGGCTATTTTGACCTATTGGGCATTCCTTATTCAGGTTGCGATGTGCTGGCCTCGGCCATGACCTTCCATAAGTTCACCTGCAACCAATACCTGAAGGGATTTGGTGTACGTGTTGCCGACTCCATGCTTATCCGTCATGGATTTGAGGTAACGGCCGAGGAGGTCATCGGCAAGGTTGGACTACCATGTTTCGTAAAGCCGAATGCTGATGGCAGCAGTTTTGGCATCTCGAAGGTCAAAACACAAGAACAGCTTCATCCCGCCATAAAGAAAGCTTTTGCCGAAGGTGGCGACGTGGTTGTGGAAAGTTTTGTACCTGGCACAGAAGTCACTTGTGGCTGCTACAAGACAAAGACAAAGGAAGTCGTATTCCCGCTCACTGAAGTGGTGACCGACAATGAGTTTTTCGACTACGATGCAAAATACAATGGGCAGGTGAAGGAAATCACTCCCGCACGCATTCCAGAAGAAACGGCAGGACGTATCCGATTGCTCACATCGACCATATACGACATTATGGGGTGTAGCGGCATCATCCGAATAGACTACATCGTCACTCCTGAAGGCAAAATAAACCTCATAGAAATCAACACTACACCAGGAATGACAACAACAAGTTTTATTCCCCAGCAGATTCGCGCCGCAGGTCTCGATGTCAAAGATGTACTGACAGATATTATTGAAGAAAAAATTTAACGACATGAATATTCCTACCGAGTTTGACGACATTCGTCCATACAACATAGAAGAATTGCCAGAGGCCTTCGAACGCCTGCTTGCCGACGAACAATTCCAAGAGCTTGTAAAAAGCATTTTTCCACAAGTATCCATGGAGTATATCTGTGAAAAGATGCAACACTGCAAATCTGGACAGGATTTCGAGAAAGTGTTTGTTTACGATTTCATTACCAATCTCATTCGTCAGCATGCCGATGGTGCCGATTTTGATTGTTCCCGGTTGACAGACAAGCGAAATCACTACACATTCATTTCGAACCATCGTGATATTGTCGTTGATCCCGCCCTGTTGTGCTATGGATTGCTCAATGAAAACATGAATACCGTTGAAATAGCCATCGGCAACAACCTTTTGGCACGTGAATGGATAAAGACACTTGTACGCATCTGCAAGGCCTTTATCGTGAAACGCGGTCTGGGGCTGCGCGAGCAATTGCAGGCATCCATCCAACTGTCGCGTTACATCCATTTCGCTGCGACCCAAAAAAAAGAGAATATCTGGATAGCACAGCGCCAAGGACGCGCCAAGGATTCGAATGACCGCACACAAGACAGCATCCTGAAAATGATGGTAATGGGAGGAGAAGGTTCGCCCATAGAATGCTTGAAACAGCTCAACCTGGTACCTTTGACCTTGTCGTACGAGTATGACCCATGTGATTTTCTGAAAGCCAAAGAGGCACAGCAGAAACGTGATGATGAGGAGTTCAAGAAATCGCCCCAAGATGACTTGTTGAGTATGCGGACGGGTATTTTTGGTTACAAAGGACACATTCATTTCCAAACATCCACTTGTCTCAACGACGAACTTGACGAGATAGGCGCAATGCAGCTACCCAAAACAGAATTTTATAGCATTATTGCAAAGCGCATTGATCAGCATATCCATCGGAGCTATCGTATTTACCCATGCAATCGGGTTGCCCTTGACTTGTTGGAGGGTCGAAACGATGGCGCGTATTCCGCTGAGGAAAAAGCGCGATTCGAGCAATATCTGCAACAGCAAATCAGCAAAATCGATTTGCCAGACAGGGACATTCCCTTCTTACGAGAACGTATTCTGGAAATGTATGCCAATCCATTGAAAAACCATTTGGAGGCACTACAATGAAATGGTTCGTTTGCGTAGCATTAGGGTTGCTGTCGCTTACCGCGTGCAGTAACGACCCTCCGACCTATCCTGATTTGCTTACATCATTTGTCGATATGCGTATCGCATCCAACGGACAAGACCATTGGATGCAGACCGATGATGGACAACAGTATTCGGTCACGTATATGTGCGACATGAAAGACCTCGTTCGTGACAGCCTCTATCGGATGGTTGGCCGATATGAATTGCTTGACAACCACAAGGCGAAAGTGTATGCCGTTGCCAAGACTGTTTCATCGGCACCTCAACATTTTGCGGAATTTTACACTGACCCCGTGAAAGTGCAAAGTATTTGGCAGAGTGGTTCCTATCTTAATCTGGTGTTGCAGGTGATGGTTCACGATGTGCAGCATGAATTTGCTTTCGCCACTGAACAAATAGACAAAACGAATATGCGTATAACCCTTTGCCACGACCGAAAAGACGACATTGAAGGATTTTACGAGAAGGTGTATGTGTCAGTACCCCTTACACAATATGCACAATGGATGAATGACGGCAAAGCCTTGGAATTTTGCGTGAATACCTATGAAGGAATGCGAAGCTATTCGTTGAAACCATTCTGAGAGCAACAAACACCCCCAAACAACAATCTTGAAAATGAAACGACTGATTTTCCTGCTTTTGCTCGCAATGCCATGTGTGTGCGATGCACAGTTCAAGAACCTTTATGGCCCTTACCTGCAAAATGTAACCGACACAGAAGCTACAATTGTGTGGGAATCAAGCGCCGCTTCGATAGGATGGGTAGAAATGGCACCCGATGATGGAACACATTTCTATGCAGAGGAACGTCCAAAAATTTTTGATACGAATATTGGCATCAAGCGCGAATCAACCTTACATTCAGTATTGGTCAAAGGGCTACAACCCGGTACAACCTATCGGTATCGCATCTATTCGCAGGAAGTCCTTTCGCATCAAGCCATCCAAGTGCGGTATGGCATGGTAGCAGCTACCGCCGTATATCAAGTGGAACCGTTACGTTTTACCACTTTGGACCCACAGAAACAGGAGACATCGTTTGTAGTCATGAACGACATTCATGGACGACGCGGCCTCATCACCCAATTGCTTGGAGTGGCAGATTATCAGAATCGTGACATCATCATGTTCAATGGCGACATGGTTTCCATTTTCAACCAGCGCGATTCTGTCTTTTCCCAGTTCATGACGGAGTGTGTAAACCTCTTTGCGAAGGAAAAATGTCCCTACTATGTACGTGGCAATCACGAGACACGAGGAGAATACGCCGTTCATTTCCATGATTATTTCAATTCCCGTCAGCCCAACCTGTATTTCACTTTCCGACAAGGTCCTGTCTGCTTCATCTGTTTGGATTCAGGTGAAGACAAACCCGATTCCGACATTGAGTATGGTGGTATTGTGGCTTACGATGCCTATCGGACAGAACAAGCCGAATGGTTGACGACTCTTCGTGATGATCCTAATGTGCGTGACGCGAAATTCCGAGTAGTGGTTGTCCACATGCCCACTGTTGTCAAGAAGAACAATTGGCATGGAGGGATGGATTGCTTGCATAAGTTTACTCCCATTCTGAATGAAATGAACATTGATGTGATGTTATGTGGTCATACACATCGTGATTCATTCCATCCCGCCGACAATACGGTGAAATATCCTGTATTGGTCAATTCCAACAATGGCATCATTGATGCCCATACCAATGGCAACCAACTTATCATTCGTGTGCTCAACACTGAAGGAAAAGAAGTGGCCAATCAAACGTTTCAAGCCAAATGACAACCACATTCCATAGGCATTGCGGGAAGAATCACCGTTGATGTGGCAATAAGAAAATAACTGGGTGGCTTCAAAACCACTTCTATAGTCTAATGCCATATTTTACGATGCCCGGTTCCATCATCGCCTTTGGCATGAACTTCATCAAAGTCCGAGTGATGGTATTGAGCATACGCTCTCGGATGAAGTCTTTCTGAATGTAGAGGGACACTCGTCGCATCGACATAAAATCATCACGAAGTTGACGAACGTTTGCACGCTGTTTTTCCGTAAGAAAGGCTTGGTGCATTTCCGGAATAATAGTGAATCCTCCATTCTGATCGATGATTCTGATTAAGGTTTCGATACTTCCCGCTTCGTAAATGTGCTTGCCAATACCGCGAGCCTTACAAAAGCTGAAAGCACTGTCTCTCATACATTGTGCCTCTTTCATTATCCACATTTTTTCATGTTCCAGATTTTCGGGATTGAACTCGGAAATCTCCTTGCAACAATTATTGGCAAGATACACTAAAAACTTTTCGGTATATAAAGGTATCTCAAGTATGTCATCCACTTTGTTGCCACTGATGGCAATTCCCGCATCAATGGCACCTCGCGACAAGCCATCAACCATGGCATCGGCTTTCAGTTCTTGCACAGTCAATGACACATTGGGGTAATCTTTCAGATAATGCAATATGAATTTAGGAAGGATGTATGGTGCAATGGTAGGTCCAACTGACAAAGTGAATTTTCCCTCTACAGTGCCTTTGTCTTCTGCGACCATTTCGGCTATGCGATTCGCCTCCATTAGCGTTTTCTCCGCTTGCTCTATAATACGCAGCCCTATCGACGTAGGGACAACACGCTTATTTGTCCGATCGAATATGCGCACATCAAGCTCTTCCTCAAGTTTTGCCAACATGGCACTTAATGTGGGTTGCGATATGTCACATGCATCGGCCGCCTTGGCAAAATTACGGAAACGGTTCACGGCAATAATGTATTTCAACTGTTGTAAGGTCATACACCATCAATAGATTTTTTCGATGCAAAGATAGCGAAAAACATTTGCAGGCAAATTCCAATCCCCTTATTTTTGCAGCAAGAATAAAACAAACAACTAATAGAGATATATAATGATGACAAGATTTTTAATGGCATTGGCATTTGTTTGCGGGTTGTTATTACTTACAACTGTCAATTCAACTAACCAATTTAGAAACAATACACAGAAAATGGAAAATATCAAAGATTATCAGCAACACCTCCGTGGGTATGACTACACGGGAAAAACTCCAGTGGTCATTGATTTTTATGCTACCTGGTGCGGTCCATGCCGTACATTGTCGCCACGAATCGAGCAATTGGCCAAGGAATATGAAGGACATGTAGCAGTTCTAAAAGTGGATGTTGACAAGAACCAAGCTTTGGCTCAAGCAGCAAACATCATGTCAATACCCACTGTGTTTTTCATCACAAAGGATGGCAACATCACACGTTCTGTCGGTGTGATGTCGTATGACGATCTTAAGAAGGCAGTTGACAAACTGCTCGAATAATAAATCTTTAACCTTTAATTTTGTTTGAATTATGAGAAGTATTACAGCTTTTGATTTGCAGTATGCCCATCGCTTTTATGGTTTTAAGGGCGAGGCACAGTATTTACATGGACACACAGGTGTGCTGACCATTGAAGTGGAAGACACTGTCAATGAAGGTGTCAACATGGTGTTCCCATGCAATGAAATCCAGAAAACCGCATGGGCAGTATTGAAGAATTTCGACCATGCACTGATCTTGCGCGAGGACGATCCTTTGTTGCCTGCTGTTCTGGATGTATATGAAAAACAAGGCATTCGTAACGGACATCCACAAAACCAGATGAAAGGTGAAGCCTTCAAAACCGAACTTGCCACAGCCTATCCCGACTGCCGATTAGTAGTCACTAAGGAAACCATGACCGTTGAAGGCATGATAAAAATCGTGTATGATTTATTGAAGGACAAGCTGAACATTGCAAAACTCACATTCACCAGTGGTGTGAATGCTGCTTCAGCAGAATATGAAACGAGTGGAGGCATTGATCGTTGTCCGCTTTGTGGCATAGCACTTGACGAGCAGGGCGTTTGTCCTAAGTGTGGATACAAGAAAAAGTGACAACTATTCTTGGTCGTGATGATAAGGCAGGAGATAAACATGAAAGTTTGTCTCCTTCTTTCATATAGAAGTAGCTGTTTCAAAAAGAAGCCTGTTTACAAAAACAAAAAAATAGTATCGTCACGCGATGCTAACATGAGCGGCAAACGAGACTCGAACTCGCGACCCCGACCTTGGCAAGGTCGTGCTCTACCAACTGAGCTATTGCCGCAACGGAGAAGTAGTCCATGGCGGAATCGAACCGCCCTTGCAAGAATGAAAATCTTGAGTACTAACCGATATACGAATGGACCAACTTCATGAAAGAACTCCTTCCTCTTGAGGAATTTTCTTGCGGTGTGTATGGGACTCGAACCCATGACCTCCGCCGTGACAGGGCGGCATTCTAACCAGCTGAACTAACACACCGAAAAGTGAGCGCAAAGATAGTAAATATTCTTTGCCCCACAAATTATTACAGCATTTTATTTTGCTCTTTTATCAAAAACATGTATTATTCACCCTTAATGGCTGCAACACCCGGCAACACCTTACCTTCAATAGCTTCGAGCAAAGCACCACCGCCAGTAGAAATATACGAAACCTTGTCGGCCATGCCAAACTTATTGATACAAGCAACAGAATCTCCACCTCCGATAAGCGAGAATGCACCTTCCTCCGTAGCTTTTGCAATGGCCTCGGCAATGGCCTTTGAACCTGCCGTAAAATTATCGAACTCAAACACACCTGCAGGACCATTCCAAAGAATTGTCTTTGCGCCAGCAATGGCAGCAGCAAATTTTTCGCGTGTCTCCGGACCGGCATCCATACCTTCATATTCTACAGGGATTTCATTGGCTGCACAAACAATGGTGTTAGCATTGTTGTTGAAATCATCAGCCGCCACGCAGTCTGTACCAAGTACGAGGTTCACCCCTTTCTCCTCGGCTTTTGCAATGATGTCAAGAGCCATGTCAAGTTTGTCGTACTCACAAATAGACTTGCCAACTTCTCCTCCCTGAGCCTTTGCGAAAGTATAAGTCATACCTCCACACAATATGAGATTGTCAACTTTGTCCATCAGGTTCTCAATGATACCAATCTTTGTAGAGACCTTGGAGCCGCCCATAATGGCAGTAAAGGGACGTTTGATATTGCTCAACACATTATCAACGGCCTTAACTTCCTGCTCCATGAGCAAACCTAACATTTTATTGCCTTCATCAAAATAATCTGCGATAACAGCTGTAGAAGCATGCTTGCGATGCGCCGTTCCAAAGGCATCATTGATATAGCAGTCAGCGTAACTTGCCAATGTCTTGGCAAATTGTTTCTGGCTTGCCTTCATAGCCTTCTTCGCTTCATCGTATGCAGGATCCTCTTTTTCAATTCCAACAGGTTTTCCTTCCTCTTCAGGATAGAATCGAAGATTTTCAAGCAAGAGCACTTCACCAGCCATTAATGAAGCGGCAGCATCGCCAGCCTTTGCGCAGTCGGGAGCAAACTTCACTGCGACACCTAATTTTTCGGACACAGCATAAGCGATTTGTCCCAACGACATTTTCATGTTCACTTTACCTTTAGGCTTGCCCATGTGCGACATGATGATGAGCGATCCACCATCATTGAGAACCTTCTTTAATGTAGGCAATGCGCCACGAATGCGAGTGTCATCTGTGATTTTCCCATTTTCATCCAAGGGTACATTGAAGTCCACACGTACAATTGCCTTCTTTCCGGCAAAGTTGAATTTGTCAATTGTCATAACGATTGTTTTTTTATATTGGTTATACGATATGTGCCACTATTTGCTTTTTAATGCGTTGCAAAGATAGTTTTTTTTGGTTGATGCACAAAAAGCCTTTTGCGCATCCTTCCTGTTTTTTGTTTTTTTATCATTTACCATTCTCGAAATGTAATGTTAACGTGCCAATTTACTTGGCAAAAAGACAACAATTGCTTCTAAAAGTCAAAGGGGTTTTGCAAAACGAGAAAAATGTAATATCTTTGCACGACTTATAAAAACGCCTCATTATTAAATTAAACCTTATGAAACAAAACATTTCTAACGAGCCAATCTACGATGCCAGAGCACTTGGCAAAGGGAAAATGCTCACGCTTGGTCTCCAGCACATGTTTGCCATGTTTGGAGCAACAGTTCTCGTTCCTGCAATTACTGGTCTTTCGGTGTCAGCGACTTTATTATTCGCAGGTTTCGGTACACTTCTCTTCCATGTACTTACCAAGATGAAAGTGCCGGCATTCCTCGGCTCTTCATTTGCTTTTATCGGTGGTTATGCAGCCATCACTCAGTTAGGAACATCAGAAGCCTATGGACTTAGCATGCAAGAATCTCTTCCATACGCTTGCCTTGGTGTGTTCTTCGCAGGTTTGGTGTATTTTGTTCTTGCCGGACTTTTTGCAGCTTTCGGTACCCAAAGAGTCATGCGCTATTTCCCACCTATTGTTACAGGTCCCATTATCATTGCCATTGGTCTGACACTTTCCGGTTCTGCCATTCAGAATTGCAATCAGAATTGGTGGATTGCCCTCGTTGCTTTGGCTATCATTATCAGCTGTAATATTTGGGGTAAGGGAATGGTGAGAATCATTCCCGTTTTGTTAGGTGTTGTTGGCTCTTATTTTGTTGCTGCATGTTTTGGCTTGGTTGACTTTTCGCCTGTGGCCGATGCTGCATGGCTGGGTATTCCTTTCGAATGGGGGAACACTGCTTTTTCCGTATTCAGCAATCCCAACTGGAGCTTAATTATTGCCGCCATCATCGCGATTGTACCCATTTCACTCGCCACCATGATAGAGCATATTGGTGACATGTGTGCAATTTCATCGACCGTAGGTACAAATTTCCTCGAGAAACCAGGTTTGCATCGTACACTGATGGGTGATGGCTTGGCCACCTCACTCGCCTCCTTGTTTGGCGCTCCCGCAAATACCACTTACGGCGAAAACACCGGAGTCTTGAACATCACAAAGGTGTTTGACCCACGCGTCATTCGTATTGCAGCCGTATTTGCCATCATCCTGTCGTTCTGTCCTAAATTCGCAGCCCTTATTCAGGTCATGCCAGCTGCTACTATCGGTGGTGTTTCGCTCATTCTTTATGGTATGATCTCGGCGATAGGTGTTCGAAATGTTGTTGACAATAAAGTCGATTTGACCATTTCGAGAAACCTCATCATCGCAGCAGTAATCTTGGTGTTGGCCATTGGCGTCAAGTATGGAGCAAATGATGCCATATCCATTGGTTTCACCTCTCTGAGCGGTTTAGCTGTAGCTGCCATCGTAGGCATCCTACTCAATGCCATCTTACCTGGCAAAGACTACGAGTTTGGTGCCAACAAGCGAGCCGACATGACCGTCCACTTTGGTGGTGGTACACGTAATCCAAACTGGCGCCAGGAACACCCTGAGGCAGCCAAACTTTGAGATTAAATTACAACAGGCACATTCGAAGGCCATGTCGTTCGAACGGCATGGCCTTCATTCTTTCTAAAAGAACGCTCGAATAGCGACTGAATATAGGCCCAACAAGATTGGACGATATTTTCTTAACATTATGACCACGAATTAGTCGAAAAAACATATCTTTGCAAAAAATTAGATGATGAAAATACAAGATTTCATAGTGGCAGGATTTCGTTTCAGACTTGCAATGGAATCAAGCCAAAGCACTTGGAACAATTTGGCCCAATATGACTCATTCCGGGTCGATACCCATGGCGATGCTCTTTTCTGCTTAAACGTAGCAACGGAAGTTTATAAAGCGGAAGGAGAAGTTGTTCCCATTTGCAATTGTGGAGAAGAAGGTAACGAACCCCTTTTAAACGCCTATACGTGCGAACGAGGATGGATGTTTGAAATGTCCATCACCACTCATCATCCCATTTGCGCTCATTTGGTCATTTCGAATGATTTTTCTGAAGGTTTTTTGTATGTTGACAAACCGGAATTCGCCCAATTCAGTATCAACAACTCCCTCATGCTGATGTTTGCTTTTGCCACAGCATCGTCAAATACACTTGAAATGCATGCATCTGTGGTTGTAAAGGATGGCATCGGGCATTTGTTTCTCGGGAAAAGCGGCACTGGCAAAAGCACTCACAGCAGCCTTTGGCTCAAGCACATTCCACAGACAGAATTGCTCAACGACGACAATCCAATCGTGAAGGTCGAATCGGACGGTAGCGTTGTTGTTTATGGTTCTCCTTGGAGTGGCAAAACGCCATGTTACCGTAATTGCTCGGCACGTATCGGATCGTTTGTGCAAATACGTCAAGCTCCAAAGAATGCCATACAACGACAGTCGGTAACAGATGCCATCATCTCCATCTACACATCGTGTTCGGGCATGAAATGGAATCGTGAAATGGCCGATGGCTTGTTTGACACCCTACAAAAAATCATATCCAAGGTACCATGTTATCTTTTGGATTGTTTACCCGATGCAGAAGCTGCACAATTGTGCTCAAAAGCAGTTGAGAAAACCATATGATGAGGGCGCGACTTGTAGTTCCGAACGAGATTCTTTTCGGCAACGATTTTGTGTCGAAATACTTGAGCGAGGGTAAACAAACCGTAATCATGACCAAAGGGTGCAGCATGTTGCCATTTATCATTGGCGTTCATGACAGCGTATGCCTACAGCATCAGGACGAGCTGCGTCGTCTTGACATCGTGTTGGCTCACCTGAGCAATGGCAGTTACGTCCTCCACAGAATCGTCAGGATTGAAGGCAATAAGGTCACGCTGATGGGCGATGGGAACATTCGGGGACAAGAGCACTGCGAACGTCAGGACATACTTGGCACTGTAATGTCTGTAATCCATTCAAATGGCAAGGAAATTCCCTTCAGGACCCAATCCGAGCGCCATTTGGCACAATGTTGGATTAACTTACTACCCATCCGCAGGTATTTGTTGGCTATTTATAAACGTACAATATTAAAACTACTATGCATTTAAAGGAAGGATTCAGATTAAGGACAATTTGTGGAGAAAACATTATTGTAGCAGAGGGCAAAACTCGTATCAACTTCAACAAGATAATCGCCCTGAACGAATCTGCTGCTTATCTGTGGACTTCAGTGAGCGAAAAAGAGTTTACAATCGATGATTTGGCGACATTGCTCAAAGAACGATATGAGATTGATGATACTATTGCAAATGAAGATTCGGCAAAGATAGCAGAAAGCTGGGTATCGGCAGGTATTGCTGAATGAAATCCTGGACAAGTAGCTTGCATGAGCTTGTTGACATGCTACGTCAAGTACAGTGGCGTATAGCATTAAGTTGCGCGATTGGTTTCTTTCGCGTAGCCATCTCACTCGCTTTTGTCTGGATTTGCAAACAGACTGTCGATGTTGCCACAGGGGCATCAGACAGAGGATTGAACTTCTGTGTAATTGCCTTGTTCGCCATCATCATATTGCGTGTCGCTTCATTAGTGGCAGCATCCTATTGGGAGAATATCATTACGGTACGAACCCAAAACCACATGCGTATGCAACTGTTCTCTCAGATCATGCATGGCCGATCCCAAAGTAGGGACACATTCCATTCTGGGGATGTTGTCAACAGGCTGGAAGAAGATGTGCGTGTCGTGAGTGAAATGCTTTGTTCCAATATTCCAGCCATGGTGGTTACAATCGTTCAGTTAGTTGCGGCATTTCTGTTCTTATATGGCATGGCTCCAAATTTGGCTTGGATCTTACTAATCATCATGCCAGTAGCAATCATCGTAAGCAAGATGTATTTTAATAAGATACGTATGCTTACCTCTGACATGCGAAAGACTGACAGTCGTGTACAAGAACAGCTACAAGAAAGCATTCAGCACAGGATGCTAATCCAAGCGTTTGAGGCAACAGAGAGTGTTGTTGAGAAGATGGTGAACACACAACACTTGAAATACTCGTTATGTAAGGCAAGATTGCGCTATAGTTCCACTGCACGTGCTTTTATGGCAATCGGATTTATGACAGGCTATGTCGTAGCATTTCTATGGGGAGTATATGGGCTACAAGAACATGACATCACCTATGGCACAATGACTGCCTTTTTGCAACTTGTGGCACAAATCCAACGTCCTTTTGCCGATTTGAGCCAACATATTCCGGCTTTCATCCACACGTTGGCATCGGTTGACAGACTGACAGAATTAAAACAACAACCTACCGACTCTGATCTCCAACCTCAAAAGATTACCGGCAATGTTGGCATTCGGGTCAAGCATCTCACATTTGCCTATCCCGATGCCGCTCACAATGTGATATGTGACTTTTCTCACGATTTCAAGCCAGGCTCCAGCACAGTTATCATGGGAGAGACAGGAAGTGGCAAAAGTACTTTCGCGCGATTGTTGTTATCATTGCTTTCTCCCAGTGAGGGTCAAATTCATGTGTACAATAACCAACATGAAGTGGAAGCATCGGAAGCCACTCGCTGCAATTTCATGTATGTGCCACAGGGGAACAGTCTGCTAAGCGGTACTATCCGACAAAACCTGTATCTTGCCAAACCGGATGCCTCTGATGCTGAATTGGAAGAGGTGCTACATGTAGCAGTAGCAGACTTTGTATGGCAGTTGCCCCAACAAATAGATACCGTATGCAACGAACATGGAGGCGGACTAAGTGAAGGACAGGCCCAACGTATCGCCATTGCCCGATCGTTGCTTCGGCCAGGAGGTGTCCTCATTCTCGACGAATCCACCTCAGCTCTTGATGTGGAAACGGAAGCGACACTTCTTGATCGCCTCAACGCATTTGTGAAAGGCAAGAAAACCTTAATCTGGATTTCACATCACACCATTCTCACTCATCACTGCGATGTCCTTTCACTCAAGATTTCCGACTTGCATTCCACCGCCACATAGGCATGTTCCATCATTATTCCACCATCCATGCAACGTCCTTTCATCCTGACAGTCGTTTTTCTCCTTGTTCATTCGGGTCTTTTGTTCTCACAAGATAGGTTTCAGCAGCTCAACACATTATTGCAATCCTCACCCTTGTTGCAAACATCTGACGTTGGCATTGTAGTTTATGATCTTACTGATCAGAAAATCGTTTTCGAACATCAAGCCGATCATTTATATCGACCCGCATCCGTACAAAAACTCCTCACCACCATTACGGCCATCAGCACTCTTGGTCCTGATTATTGTTTGGACACCAGTTGGAACCTTCAGGGTGACACATTGGTGTTCAAAGGCGGATTTGACCCGTTTTTCTCAGAATCGGATCTGGACAGTCTATTGCAAGCTGTACCCCAGCATCAACACATAAGTGCAGACGTAACGATGACAGATTCGACGTATTGGGGAAAAGGCTGGTGTTGGGACGATGCCCCCAACAGTTTTCAGCCCTATCTGTCGCCACTTATGCTCGACGAAGGCTGCGTTAGTGTTGAGGTATGTCCTTCCGTTGCCGACTCCTTAGCGATTGTCCGTGTCCATCCATTCTCCCCTATCTATTCCATTTCGAACATGGTTGTCACAAAACGCGGACAAAACAACGACCTACACATAACACGCAACTGGATGCAGCAAGGGAATGACATTCTACTTACAGGAACTGTGAGCACTCCACAAACATTGTCGATAAGCATATTCCCTTCCGATAGGTTCTTCATGAGTGTAGTGGCGAATAAACTTGTCTGGGCAAACACCGACAATCGCACCACTAATCGCCACTTTCACCGCCCAATTACGGATGTCATTTTGAAAACACTCAAGGAAAGCGACAACCTGGGTGCAGAAGCCTTGTTCTATCATCTTGCCTCACACCACGCCCGACACGCCCATGCGAACAGTTCCGATGCCGTTGAAGCAATCAATGATTTCATTCAAGACAAGCTTCATCTGAATCCTTCAGCGTATCACATAGCCGATGGAAGTGGCCTTTCAAATTACAACCGCATATCAGCACGTCTTGTTCTCGCCTTCTTACAATATGCCCATGCACACATTCAGGATTTTTCCTCTTATCTGCCAGTTTCCGGCATTGATGGCACACTCAAGAACAGACTTGCGTCAAAAAAACACCGTAGGAAAATCCATGCCAAAACAGGTAGCATGAGCGGAGTCTCTTCGTTGGCTGGTTATCTGACAACGGCCGATGGACATATGTTAGCATTTGTCATCATCAACCAAAACATGTTATCCCAGCGAGATGCACGCCACTTTCAGGACGAATTCCTAAAACGCCTATGGCAGCATCCATAAAGCACACACAACGGCAGATTCCGCAAATCAAGCTAAGGCTGACCGCCGAATCCCATAAAATACTAAAAATATTGAAGAAAATATTGTTATCACAAATTTGTTTTGTAACTTTGCCCAAACGAAACAAAAACAGTCATATCATAAAATAGTAACAATTATGAATCAGAACGTTAATTTTTCACTCGAAGGTAAGAACGCTTGGATCACAGGCGGATCTTATGGCATTGGTTTCAACATTGCAAAAGCTTTCGTTGCGGCTGGTATCAAGAACATCATTTTCAACGACATCAATCAGGAAGCCGTAAATCGTGGTCTTGCCAACTACAAGGAGGCTGGAATTGAAAATGTACACGCATACGTATGCGATGTCACCAACGAGGATCAGGTAAAGGCACTTGTTAGTCAAATCCACGAAGAAGTTGGTCAGATAGACATTCTTGTCAACAATGCAGGCATCATCAAGCGCATTCCCATGCACGAGATGACTCGTAAGGAGTTCCAGCAGGTTATTGATATCGACCTTGTAGGTCCATACATCGTTTCTGCTGCCGTAATTCCCGAGATGATGGAACGTCGCGAAGGCAAGATCATCAATATCTGCTCAATGATGTCAGAGCTTGGCCGTGAGACAGTTTCCGCATACGCAGCCGCCAAGGGCGGCTTGAAGATGCTTACACGCAACATCTGCTCCGAATACGGTGAATACAACATTCAGTGTAATGGTATCGGCCCGGGTTACATCGCAACACCTCAGACAGCACCTCTGCGCGAGCGTCAGCCAGATGGTAGCCGTCATCCTTTTGACAGCTTCATTTGTGCCAAGACTCCAGCAGGTCGTTGGTTGGATCCAGCCGAACTGGGCGGCCCTGCAGTGTTCCTGGCTTCACACGCTTCTGATGCTGTCAACGGACACGTGCTGTATGTTGATGGCGGTATCTTGGCTTACATTGGCAAGCAGCCTAAGTAATTACAAAGAATTCATACATTCGAGGTGTGTCTGGCAAGGTCGGACGCACCTCATTTTTTCCTCATGAAATTACCGCAATTTTCCCAAAAACGCAAATGTTTTCTCCTCTTCCAGACCGTCCGACAGTAAGCGTAGTCATGTGCACTTATAATGGCGGCGACTATGTTCGTGGCCAGTTGGATTCCATATTGTCCCAATCTTATCCCATAGCGGAAATCATCATCCAAGACGACCAGAGTAACGACGGAGTTACGATTCCCATCTTGCAAGAATACGTTTCGCTGCATCCCGACAAGGTGAGACTCTTTTCCACGACAAGCCGCGATGGCATCAATCATAATTTCCTGACAGCCATGAAACGCGCAAAGGGTGACCTGATTGCCTGGTCCGATCAGGACGACATTTGGTCGCCCGACAAAATAGAACGTCAGGTAAACATTTTGGGCGACAACTGGATTTGCTTCCACATCACTCATCCGTTTTATGGGAAGGCACCTGAATTTTCCTCTTTGGTATGGGACAAACGAATGCCAAACTTCGGCCTTGAACGCACTTTGTTTTTGGGCTGTGTTCCAGGACATACGCAACTGTTTCGACGCGATTTCTTTGAGTGGTTCCACGCCCATTATTCAGAAGAAGAATTGCGGCAGGCAGGCAAATCGTATTACATCGACACAATGCTCTCCATCATTGCCGACGCCTTCCATAAGGTCGTTTGCATTGTTGAACCGCTTGATTTGCACCGTCGTCTTTCCACATCGGTTTCAGAGAGCGGTGCAAAAAAAATTTCCGATAGGTCCTTGTCTAATCTTGTTCGTCAGATTGTCAAGTATTCAAATCCCTCTTTTCAAAAGGTTATCCGTCCCGTCATACAGTTACGTTTTCGAAACATGCTGTTGTTGCTGAGTAAATTTCCAGAAGCGCCCTACACATCTCATGCCCACGACATCATTTCATCCTATCTATCCACAGGCTTGTTAAGGAACGTACGCTTCACGTATGCACTTGTTTGCAATCGGAATCGTATATTCTATTCCGTTGAGCGTCATCAGTGGGTGGCAGTGTTACGTGCCATACTGTTCACAGTGACACTTTACAGCTACTTCGAAATCTCGTACAAGAACATACTCTTTGGAAAGGCTGAAGATGTAAAATAAGTGAATCCGAACCTGAGGTCCAGATTCATGGTCAGCATGCTCAATTACATTCCAATTCTTCCCAGGTCGGCAACTGAGGGAATTGTGCATGAGGCTCCAACTGATACCAGAATGCGGTAGAAGCCACATCTGAATGTTGTGCCAAATATCTTCCATCGTAATGCCAGCCAAGGTCTTGAATGGTCATCTTGAGGGATTTCTTGAAACGGATGGGATCTTGTATGTGCCATCTGTACAGTCCGAATCGTTGCTGCGATTGGTATGTACCATCTGGGCGGATCACCTGGCACAATCCAGAGTAAGGACTGGTGAACTCATTGTATTTTCCATTCGAGTCGAAGTTATAAGAGCCGCAGAAATAATCCTCCAAGCCTGTATGGCAAATGGTTGGGAACTTTGTGTCGCCATCGATGAAGAACTTGGTCTCACCTTCGCCCCACCAGCCCACATTATGCACGCCCCAAGCCAAGTAAACGCCTACGTATTGTCCCTGTCCTTTCACACCATCAAGTATGGTGAAATCTGATGGCTCGTTGTAGCGTGTATGGCGGAACTGTGCATGGAAATAAGCGGCATCATCGGGAACTTCCGTCAAGGTATAATCCACTTGATAATATAATGTAAGTTCAGCCTTGGGGTCGATGTTCTCCATCGTAATCTTGCATTTCTTGCGGAAAGGCATCGACCAATAGCAGTTGAATGCCCGTCCAGGGTTTACGCATACGGCCAACGAGTTGAGAGGGGCATATTCGTTCCATCCCATGCAAAAGAAGTCACCGACAGGACATTCCACCGAAGGTGTTTTCTCATCGTCCCAGTAGATGCGGATAATGGTCCAGCGCCAGTTGCTGCCTCTGTTAGGGGTCATCCAAATGTGTTGTACTGCTCCCGGGCCTTCCATCTCGGCAATGGTCAAGGTCTCTCCTGCCGCAATTTTCACGTAAGGATTGACCTTCCAGGTTTGTCCAAGGTCGCGTGCCGCCCATGATGCATTGTTTTCATTACGACGTATAGGATTTGAAGGTGTGGCCATACCACCTTTGCCTCTTTCTCCCGTAAAGTTCTCAGGGCTGATGGAACGTGTTTCCGCTTTCGACACCCTCGACAGGTTGCTTAAGTTCATGTCAAGTCCATTGAAAGGTGTCTGTGCAAAACCAGACATGTTGACTGCGAGCAAACCAGCCAACAACATTTGCTTCATCGGTAGATTTTTCATTTTTTTGCTGTGTTTTGGTGTTAGGTTTATATACATCCTTCATTAAAGGTTTTTCTTCAGTTCATTGACCATTTGCTGGTATTCATCATCGTCGAGATAGATTTTGCCTGGATTCATCTGAAACACGTTGCCGAAGTCTGGTCCATCCACATACTTCGGAGCAAGGTGGAAATGCAGATGCTGTAGCTTGTCGCTATAGGCGCCATAATTGATTTTTTCAGGATTGAACGCCTGCTGCATGGCGCGGGTCACCTGCACCACATCGGCCATAAAGGCATTGCGGTCCTCATCGCTCAGCTCGTTCAAGTCACTCACATGGTCTTTGTAGCTCACTACACATCGTCCGCGATAAGTTTGTTCCTTGAAAAGGAATACTCTCGACACACGTAAGGTGGCGACCTCAATCATCAGGTTCTGGAAAGTGTTCTGGCAATACAGACATGTTTTAGGATCAGATTTCATAACTTATTTGTTTTGTGCATTGTTAATGTTGTTCGTCGTCAATTTCAGGATGTGTCGTTGCTCGCCCACCAGCCACACGATGTCGCCCTCCCTGAATGGCATGTCAGGATGTGGTTGTTGAAGCGCCCCTGGTTCACGTTCCACCCCTACGACAAGGCACTGGAACTCTTCACGAAGAGCACTGTTTCGGATGGTCATGCCCACCAACGGAGAACCCTCTACGATTATGAGTTGTTGCAGGATCATTTCCTCGTGCTCTTCCTTTTCGAGGAGGCAACTGGAAGCATCGCCCGCAAATCGCATCAGTTGCTCATCCGAACCAATAACCTGCAATCTGTCGTTTGGGAGGATGAAGTCCGTTCCTCCAGGAATGTTGATTCGCTGCGATCCACGAAGAATCGAAGTGATGTGTACCCCATATTCCGTACCCACATTCAGTTCCTTGAGCATCTTGCCTATCCATGCCGAATCTGTAGGTATTTCGACCATGCTCAGATGAATGTCGTGCGAAAGGAGTGATGTCGCATATTCGGGTTTCTTCGGCTCGGCCTGATTCCCATCTTCCCCATTCCAGTTGGCAATGAACTTCTTTTCTATCAGAATCGACTGTTGTTTCACCTTGCGCGAAATCAACATGAGCAACACGATGGGCAGTGAAAGCATAAAAGCAAACAAGACGGAGCATTGATAGACCTCGATGAATGTGTACGAAACGATAAGTGAGGCGAACGTGATTCTGAAAATGCCCATGCAAAACAATGGAGCATGGTTCGTCCGCTTGTCGCTCCACAGCTGATGGAACTGTTCACCATATTTTCTTGCCACCAACGCCCTGACAAACGGAGCCAGACACAGAAGCGTCAATGTCACATCCACAAGTTGTGCCCATCCTTGCGGCAGATATGCATCGACAAGAGGATAGACGAAATACACAAATATGATCAATATGGCACAGCACACCACCGTATATACTCCAGACACTTTTGCAGTCGACAGGAGGTATTGCTTCCATAAATTGTCGTTGTTGACAGGTTGTACTCTGGAGGTGTAATGATTCAAGACATTCAGCCAGGAATCAGGCAGGCTTTTACTGATCAAGCCATAAGCGGGTACGGCAAGCCGTATCATGTAAGGTGTCAGGAAAGTCGTAAACACCGACACCGCTACCACCACAGGGTATAGGAACTCACTTGTCACTCCGAGTGAAACGCCCAACGAGGCTATGATAAAGGCGAATTCGCCTATCTGTGTCAAACTGAATCCACACTGCATGGCCACTTTCAGAGGTTGTCCCGACAACAGCACATTGGTGCTGGTGAGTATGGTTTGCCCCAAAATTATGGCCAACGTAATGGCCACAATCGGAACAAAATACTGAACAATCATCTGCGGATCCACCATCATGCCTACCGACACGAAAAAGATGGCACCAAACAAGTCCTTTACGGGCTCGACAATTTTATGAATGTTTTCCACCTCATTCGTTTCGGCAAGTATTGATCCCATGATAAAAGCGCCAAAGGCAGGTGAGAAATCCACTGCATTAGCATAAACCACCATACCAAAACAGAGGGCCAGCGAAACGATAAGCAAGGTTTCAGGTCCCATGAACCGTTTGAGCCTTCTAAGGATTGATGGAATCAGGAACACGCCCGCAACAATCCACAAAGTCAAGAAGAAAACAAGTTTCAAAATACTGAGCGCCATTTCAGCACCCTCGAATTTTTGGCTTACGGCAACCGTCGAGAGTATCACCATCAGCACGATTGCCAGCACGTCCTCGATAATCAGTATGCTGAGCACCAAGCCGGCAAAATGCTGCTGCCGTAGGCCCATGTCATCGTATGCCTTGTAGATGATGGTTGTCGATGACATGGCGAGCATTCCACCCAGATACAGACAGTCCATCTGCTGCCAGCCAAAACACCATCCCACGAATATTCCCACCATTATCATGCAGAAAATGATACCGATGGCTGCCATCACGGCTGTCCACCCTATCTTTGCAATCTTCTTGAAACTGAATTCCAATCCAAGTGCGAACAACAGGAATATCACACCTATATCGCTCCACACATGGATGGTTTCCGTTTCGATGACAGAAGGAATCCATCCGAAGTGAGGACTGGCTATGAATCCTGCCACGATATATCCCAACACAAGAGGTTGTTTGAGCCACTTGAATATGAGAGTCATGATTCCTGCACAAATCAATATGAGCGCAAGGTCGCTGATAAGTGGTGCCATAAACGTTTCTATTGCTTGGATTTTACATTCTCATTATTTTCTGAAAGGAGGCTTTACCACCACAGCCTTCAGCTTGCGACCACGTACATCGAGGTAGATTTCGCTACCCACGGCCATGTAATCGCGTTTCACATATCCCATGCCGACACCTATTTTCCGGCAAGGCGACATGGTACCCGAAGTCACCTCCCCTATCTTCTCGCCTTCGGCATTCATGATGTCGTATCCATGGCGTGGAACACCTCGGTCTATCATTTCAAAACCCACCAATTACCGCTGTATTCCTTCCGCCTTCTGCTTCTCCAGGATAGCGCGTGCCGTGAAATTCTTGCCTTCTGCGAATTTCGTTATCCAGCCCAGGCCAGCCTCGAGCGGCGAAGTCGTATCGCTCAAGTCATTACCGTATAGGCAAAAGCCCATTTCCAGGCGCAAAGTGTCGCGGGCTCCCAGTCCAATGGGCTTGATACCAGCGTCCTTGCCGGCCTCGAAAATGGCATTCCAGATCTTGTCGGCGGCTTCCGGGTAGAAATAAATTTCGAAGCCACCTGCGCCCGTATATCCCGTGTTCGAGATGATGACCTCCTTTTCGCCAGCAAAATCGCCTGTCCGGAAGGCATAGTATGCGATTTCGTCCAGGTTCACACTGGTCAGTGTCTGCAACACCTCTTTGGCCTTGGGGCCCTGGATGGCCAGCTGGGCCATGTTGTCGCTCGAGTTCTGCAATTCGGCGCCCACAGCGTTATGGCTTACGCACCAGTTCCAGTCCTTGTCGATGTTGGCTGCGTTCACCACCAGCAGATATTTCTCGTCTTCGTAGTGATACACCAACAGGTCATCCACAATACCGCCCTGCTCATTGGGAAAGCAGGTGTATTGTGCCTTTCCCAAGGGGAGGACAGACACATCGTTGGAAGTGACGCTCTGCAAGAAGGCAAGGGCATTGGGACCTTTCACCCAAAACTCACCCATGTGCGACACGTCAAACACCCCTACCCCATTGACCACCGTCATGTGTTCGTCAATGATTCCAGAGTATTCGATAGGCATGTCATAGCCTGCAAATTCGTGCATTTTCGCACCAAGTGCAATATGCTTTTCGGTAAATGGCGTTGTCTTCATGATTTTATGTTTTTTCTTATTGATGTTGGTTGGAGATTGTTCACTTATTGCCGTTGGCTGTGATTTCCACTATTTTCACCACCACAGCCATGGCCTTTTCGATTGACTGTACCGGCACGAACTCATAGCGTCCGTGGAAGTTGAGTCCTCCAGCAAAAATGTTCGGACAAGGAAGTCCCTTGAACGAGAGTTGTGCACCATCCGTTCCGCCCCTGATGGCTCTCGCCAAAGGCTCCACACCACATTCCTTGATGGCCTGCTTGGCAATGTCGATGATGTGCATCACCGGTTCTATCTTTTCTCTCATGTTGTAGTACTGGTCGTGCATTTCCAAGGTCACAAGGTTCTCCCCATGCCGTTCGTTCACGACATCGGCAAACGCCTGCAAGCGTTTCTTGCGTTGTTCGAAAATGTTGCGGTCGTGGTCGCGAATGATATAGCTAAGGGTCGTCTGCTCCACGTCGCCTTCCAGGTTCGTCAGGTGGAAGAAACCCTCATAGCCTTCTGTTGCCTCCGGCGTTTCGTTGGCAGGAATGAGTTGCATGAACTCCGCTGCCACCTTCATGGAGTTTGTCATCTTGCCCTTTGCGTAGCCAGGATGCACGTTGCGTCCGCTTACATGCACCTTGCAGCCAGCAGCGTTGAAGTTCTCGAATTCGAGTTCACCCACTTCTCCACCATCCATGGTGTAGGCCCATTCGCATCCGAATTTCTCCACATCGAACTTGTGGGCACCCATGCCAATCTCCTCGTCAGGATTGAAGCCGATGCGTATCTTCCCATGCTCTATCTCCGGATGCTCCATGAGATAAGCCATGGCACCTATTATTTCGGCAATGCCAGCCTTGTCGTCGGCTCCCAGCAGCGTCTTGCCATTGGTCACAATCAGGTCCTCACCCTGGTGTGCCAGCAATTCCGGGAATCTCTTGGGCGACAGCGTCACACCGTCCTCCTCACAGAGCACAATGTCGTTGCCGTCGTAGTTCCCTACGATGCGAGGCTGTACGTTGGCGCCACTGCAGTCGGGACTGGTGTCCATGTGGGCGATGAACCCAATGGTCGGTATCGTGCGGCTGGTGTTGGCAGGCAGCGTGGCATAGAGGTAGCCGTTCTCGTCGAGTTCGATTTCCTTCAGGCCAAGTTCCGTAAGTTCGTCCCTCAGATACCTGGCAAATATCATTTGTTTCGGCGTACTGGGTGTCGTGTTGCTATTCTCGTCGCTTTGGGTGTCGAAGCTCACATACTTCAGGAATCTGTCAATTACATTCATGGCTATTCGTTTTTTTTCATTGTCGTTTTCTTCTCAGTCCGTCGGTTGGTCAGAAATGGCTGCTTCCATCGAAGCAATGGGTGCAGAGCTGGCACTTGGGCAGTCCGATGGCCTTGACCAGGTTCTCCAGCTTGTTGAATTTCAGTGTGGTCATGCCAAACTGCTTCCTGATTTCCTCCACCATGGCCTTATATTCCGGCGAGTCGGTTTGGGCATACTTGTCAAGGTTTTCGGTACTGTTGCCCTGTAGTTTCTCAATGATGCGTCTGGTTATCAGCTCCATGTCGTTTTTCGAGGCGCTGAAGTTGATGAACGGGCAGCCGAAGATGAGCGGTGGACAGGCTATTCGCATGTGCACCTCACGTGCTCCATAGTCGAACAAGATGCGCGTATTGTCGTGCAGCTGTGTGCCACGCACAATGCTGTCATCGCAGAAGAGCACCCGCTTGCCATTCAGCATGGCGCGGTTCGGAATCAGTTTCATCTTGGCCACGAGGTTGCGTGTGAGCTGCGATGCTGGCATGAAGCTGCGCGGCCATGTCGGGGTGTATTTGGTTATGGCCCGATGGTAAGGCACGCCCTTGCCCTCGGCATAGCCGAGAGCCATGCCCACGCCACTGTCGGGGATGCCACACACACAGTCAACGTCCGATGAATCTTCCTTGCCCATCATCACGCCACTGTCGAAACGCACCTGTTCCACGTTCTTGCCTTCGTAGCACGACACAGGGAATCCGTAATATACCCAGAGGAACGAACATATTTGCATCCCCTTGTCGGCAGTGCGAAGCTGCTCGACCCCATCGGCATGGAGGCGCACCACCTCGCCCGGTCCCAAGTATCGGTCAATGTCGTACCCCAGGTTCGGGAAGCTGCTCGACTCGCTGCTTGCGCCATAAGCGCCCTCCTTCCTTCCTATCACGATGGGAGTCCTTCCCCATCGGTCGCGGGCACAGATTATTCCGTTTTCCGTCAGGATCAGCATGGAGCACGAACCCTTCACCTTATTATATACGTTTTCCACGCCCTCTACCCACGTCTTTCCCTGGATGAGCAGCAATGCGATGAGTTCCGTCTGGTTTGTCTTGCCCATGCTCATTTCCGACAGGTGCATGTTTCCCGACAGCAGTTCGGTTTCCAGTTCCTTGATGTTGTTCACCTTGGCCACGGTGACCAGTGCGAACTTGCCCAAATGGCAATTGATGACGATAGGCTGCGGATCGGTGTCGCTGATTACGCCAACGCCGGCATTTCCTTTGAAGGTGTGGAGTTGCGATTCGAATTTGCTGCGGAAATACGAGCTTTCCAAGTTGTGTATGACGCGCGTAAATCCATTGTCCTTGCAATATGTAGCCAACCCACCTCTTTTCGTGCCGAGGTGTGAGTTATAGTCCGTACCGTAGAACAAGTCCTCGATACACGGCTTAAAGCTTATTGACCCAAAGAAACCACCCATTTGTTCGTTATGTTGACGTTAAATCAAAATCCTTATTCGTTAGATGCCGCAAAGATAGCAAATAATCCCGACATCCGGCACACACTTTTTCTGATATTCGTCCTACTGCCAACGCATGTCCTCGTACTTCACCTTCTTTTCAGTCGCAAGGTTGAGCCATTCTCCCTCAGGGAAAACACAATCCACCAGCTTGAAGCCAAAGGCATTGGCATTCTGTTCCTCCTGAATCTGCTTGTCGTCCAGCATCTTCATGTAGAGAACATATGTCAACTGCTCCAACACCGTCATAGGGTTGGGGATACCTGCCGTCCAGAAATACTCCCAGATACGGTCTATCTTATTCTTTAGTTCGCCTGTAATCATATAGCTTCTATATTTCTTTTGTTTTGAATTACGGGTGCAAAGTTACAAACTATATGTGCAGTCATTCTGCACGGGAAAAGATTTTTTTAAAATTAGTCAAATAATCTGTTATCTTCCTGTCTCTTGACAGACACTATCACTGGACGAAGTAATCTAATGTTCCCAATATCGCTTGTAAGATTCATTTTGGGAACAACAAACCCACTGACAATCGGCATTCCTACTGAAAATCAGTGGGTTTATCTATTCAGCCGTCAATCTTGACAGGATAAAAAGTAGTACTACATTGGTATCATATAAGATTCCAACAAATGAGACAACCAATCACGATACTCATAAGCTTCCTTCTCATCATCGAATATTATCATTCCATAAACCGATGTGTTATTCATGCCTTTGTTTAGCCCCCCAACAAAAACTTGACTTTTGACGGTTAAGTTGCATAAATGGCAGCACTGTGGTACAGAAATGTACCAATATCGATGACCAATAACAAGTTGACTCTTTTGAATAACTCTCATAACAAATCAAATTTTAAATAAAAACAATATGTAAAATAAAACACACATTATAGGGTTTTACCCCTGCGAGAACGTCTTAATGATGGTAGCGCTCAAAGAGTACC
>DCGR01000065.1:0-31061 GCA_002315285.1 Bacteroides sp. UBA1773
CTAAAATTTAAACAGCTTCTAAGTATTCCCACCAAAAAATTAGGCATAAACGCTGTGAAAGCATAAGTCACCCCACAAATAAGGAGAAAGAACAGGATATCTAAAAAAATTATGGACACCACTGCGTAATGGAAAAAATGGTATCGGTCAAAGTCGTTCTTATGAGAAATAAAGCCCAACAATGCCCATACGAAACCTATTACCTTGTTCCAATACCAAGGCAGAGCACCATTGCAGACATGTTGACACAATGCAAAGACGGAGATTGCAAAAAACAAATCTATGCCGCTGATTGCAAGATTGATATATAGATTCCTGATATTCACAAACTCAAGTCAATTCAACCATAACCATGCAAAAGCCGTACAGCCAAGTAATGATAAAAAAATAGGTGTCATTATTTTACCATTACTAAGATGCCGTAAGAATCAGGAACGAAATACCGCCATCATTCCAACACTATTTTTTGATTGAAATAACCACACAACGGCTAAGGGCACTCTCATCATAATACATGCTACCAACACCTCCGTTGGACTCGAGTTCCAACTGCTTTGGATCAACTCCGAATTCATCAACAAGAACCTGAGCTACCTGCTTTGAGCGATTCTCAGAGAGCCACTGATTACGCTCGGCCGTACCTGTCTGCTTGTCGGCATAACCAGATATGACGTATGTGGTTTGGGGATTTTCCTTCATCACTCTGGAAATGACGGAGAGATTGACCTTCTCGCGGTTTACAAGAGTGAAATCATCAAGGGCGAAGTTGACATAGTAAGGGAAAAGAGTACCAGCCATCCGCTCTTTCTGAACCTCAGCCTCTTCTGCGATTCTTACCATCTCAACTTGCTGATCTTCAACTTTCTTTTCAAGAACTTTCACCTTCTTGTCATACTTGTATGCCACATTCTCTTCCTTTACACGATCCCAGTATTTCTTACCAAAATGATATGTAAAACCTACTGTCACACCAAATGTTCCATCGCCTGTACGGCTCGGTGTGTATTCGCCATCGAAGCTGTCGCCCAAAAGAGCGGCACGGGCAGTGGCATTGAAAGACCAAACGTTATTGAAACGATAGTCGTACATGACACCTCCATTGAAGGATGGAGAACCGGCACGACTACTCCTATTGCCTATACCTTTGACATAACCTGCTCCAATATATGGAATGATGTGATTCTTGCGATCAGGTTTGTAACCTCCGATGATGGTTGACATGTCGAACATGACACGAAGGTAAGCATTCAAATAATACCCTTTCTGCTTAAAAAGCAGTTCCTCCGGACGATTTGGCGAATGCGAATAGCGATCGAAGGTGACAAAGTTATAATCTTCGGACGCTATGCGCAGAGCCTCATCATAAGAACAACCTCTCGACTCCTGAATATCCAAAAGCGTGCGGTTGCTTACCTGCCACACTCCCTTGAACTTAGCGAATGAAAGCATGAAGTCACCACCTATGCTTGGCGAGAACCACTTGCCTATGCTGGCATCAATGGACGGAACCATATAGTCCTGAAGACGCATTTTCCATTCGTTCTCTCCACGATATATATGTGGCCCTACACCAACCGAAAAGAACCAGTTGTCATTGAAGTTGTTGAGCTGGACAATCGTAATCTTGGTGGTCTTCTGAATAGTAAGTTGACCATCATCTGTATCAATGGTGTCATTCACCACAACAGTACTGTCGCGAAGACTGTTTCTCGTAAATTGTGCATACGAAAAGACTGGTGCCAAAACAAGCAATAATAATGCAAAAACCTTTTTCATAATATTATAAGTGAACGATTATCAATTATACACAATATTTTTCAATCAGACTGATGAAGGATGTCGAGGGCAATGAGATGATAGTGACGGCCACAAGTACAGACAAAAGTGGAAGAATCAGAGGAAGAGGCGACAAGATGACGACCACACTCGCACACCCAACCTACCCTACGAGCCGGAACACCCATCATGAGCGCATAATCCGGCACATCCCTGGTTACTACGGAACCAGCAGCTATCAGAGAGAACCGACCGACAGTGTGTCCACACACCACCGTGCAATTGGCTCCTAATGAGGCTCCTTGCCTGACGAGTGTCTTGTCGTACGAGCCATGCACAGGAAATGCCGAGCGAGGAGTAGTGACGTTGGTGAAAACACACGACGGACCGCAGAACACATCGTCCTCGAGCTCAACTCCCTCATAGACGGATACATTGTTCTGTATGCGAACTCCATTTCCAATCCGAACATTGTTGGCAATGTTCACATTCTGCCCCAACGAACAATTCCTGCCTATGACCGCACCTCGCTGGATATGACAAAAATACCAAATCCTGGTGCCTTCACCTATGATGACATCATCGTCGATATAGGATGACTCGTGTACGAAAAATGACGGACCTTGACTATCCACGCTATCAATATGTTCTAAATACGACAAGCCACTTCTAATGAAAGGCCCAATTACAATCTTTCTATGTTATCTCTCGTGGTGATATCCTTCATGGCATTTCTCGTGTCGAATATCATCTGGGCATGTCGCTGAACAAAAGCATAATCGATTACGGTATGAGCCGTTGTGACAATGACAAGGTCACTATCATGCAACAATCCCTCGGTCAACGCCGGTTCTGAACAGAACCATTCGTCGCCACGATGATACTTTTTCACATAAGGGTCATAGTATTTCACCTTTGCTCCTTCTTTTCGCAATCCATCAATAATCTTCAAGGCTGGCGATTCACGACAATCATCAATGTCGCGCTTATAAGCGACTCCCATGACGAGCACTTGTGACCCATTGATTGGTTTCTGGCAATGATTCAGGATTTCGGTTGCACGCCTCACACAATATTCGGGCATTCTGTCGTTGACTATGATGGATGAATCGATCATAGTAGTATGGAAGCCGTATTCACGCGCTTTCCACGCAAGATAGCACGGATCGAGCGGGATGCAGTGTCCACCCAAACCTGGGCCTGGATAAAATGGGACAAAACCGAAAGGCTTGGTCTTGGCAGCCTCTATCACCTCCCAGATGTCTATCCCCATTCTCTGACAAAGCATGGTCAACTCATTGATCAGACCCACATTGATGTTACGATAGGTGTTTTCGAGCAACTTGGTCATCTCGGCTGTACGCGGAGAGGAAACGCGAAACATCTTGCATTGCAACACAGCCTCGTACATGGCCACAATGACATCCTGAGCATCATTGCCAATGGCACCTACCACCTTCGGTGTGTTTCTTGTCTTATAGACTTTGTTGCCCGGATCGACCCGTTCGGGCGAAAATCCGAGATAGAAATCTTTTCCACACTGCAATCCAGACGTTTCGAGTATCGGACAAACCAGTTCTTCAGTAGTTCCAGGATATGTGGTCGATTCAAGCACTACCACCATATTCGGATGCAAGTAAGGTGCGATGGACTCTGCTGCAGTTCTTACAAAACCAATGTCGGGTTGCTGATGGACATCGAGTGGCGTAGGCACACAAATCGCAATGAAATCGACATCACGAACCAAAGAAAAATCGGATGTGGCGGAAAGCATCCCCTTTGTGACTACTTCTGACAGGTCTTCATCACAGACATCACTCACATAATTCTTACCTGCATTGACAAGATTGACTTTCTCTTGCTGCAAATCGAACCCAATGGTACGGAATCCGGCTTTTGCACTCTCTACAGCCAGTGGCAGACCGACATATCCTAAACCGATAACACCTGCCACAATTTCCCGATTGCTGATCTTATCGAGCAACAACTGCCTCAGATGATTTTCACAATTCATAAAAAAGCATATTCTTCCTGTTCCTTGAAAATCTGCTATAAATTGAAATCCAAGTACTTAAAACGTTCCACGAAAAAAGCGACACAAAATTGCATCCTATTTATTGTTTCTCTACTTTCTCAACATAATCACATTCCACCAAAAAGGCTGCCGTAAACAGGTTGGACACAGAAACCACAAAACGTTTGTTCCTACTACCCTTCACCTTCATGAAATGACCACACAAACCATCGCAGACACCACCACGAATGGTTACAAGCTCACCCTTTGCGAGGTTTACTTCATCGGGGGCAAACAACAACACCTTGTTGGAATATGTCTCGGTCAATCGGATGAAACGATCCATGGCATCGTCTGGAACAATCACCGGACCTTTTCCTCCATTGACCTTATTGGGATAATACTGCAGAAATGGGATTTGCTCTTTCAATTCCTGCAACTCAGTTCTTGTTGAACGCACGAACACTATGCTACCCAACAATGGCTTTGTCATTTCAACGCGCTTTCCACTTATGCCTGTTTTCGATGATGAAACAACGGGAACATAGCAAACTATTCCATTTTCATCCATAAAATTCTTGGCCTTAAGTTCGCGAGAAAAGGGCGCTCGCATAACAAACCACGCAACTGATCTATCCTCAAATTTCATAAATCGTGCAAATTTACAACTTTTCCAAGAAAAAAGAGAAAAAAAAAAAAAATGATTCCAGATGCCTGAAATCATTCTTTTAAGCACTTTCAACTAATCTATGCTTCCCAGCCCAATGCCGAAGCCCCCAAAACGGCTGCATCAGCATCTTTCAACTCGGAAGGCAGAATCTTGCATTTGCCCTTGAATATCTTCAATACATTTTCATCGAGTGACTTCTGGATAGGATCCATGATGTACTTGCCACTCTTTGCCAGACCTCCAAACAGGATGATGGCCTCGGGCGACGAGAAGGCGATGAAATCGGCGAATGCCTCACCCAACAACGAACCTGTAAAGTTGAATATCTCCTGAGCTATCTTGTCGCCTTGTACGGCAGCATCGTAAACATCCTTGGAGGTGATGTTCTCTGCCGGAATGTTGCGAAGCAAACTTGGCTCAGCACTGCTGCAAAGAATCTCACGTGCCGTACGTGCCACACCCGTAGCCGAACAGTATGCTTCGAGACAACCCTTACGACCACATCCGCACAAACGGCCGTTCTCGCGACGGACAATGACATGCCCCAACTCTCCGGCAAAACCGTCATGGCCATAAACCAACTGACCGTTCACAACGATTCCGGAACCAACGCCTGTGCCCAAGGTAATCATGATGAAGTTCTTCATGCCACGAGCCGCGCCATAGGTCATCTCACCAATAGCCGCTGCATTGGCATCGTTGGTCAACGCGGTAGGTATGCCGATACGATCGGTGAACATCTGAGCCAAGGGTACTACTTCCTTACCCCATATCAAGTTGGGAGCAAACTCAATGGTTCCTTTGTAATAATTGCCGTTAGGCGCACCCACACCCATGCCACGGAATTTCTCCTTGCCTCCTACCGATTCAATCAACGGAATCAATTTGGCGCAGATTGCATCCACATAATCTTCTACCTTTGTGTAGAGCTGAGTCTTTATCGAGTCGGAAGCTATCACATTGCCACGTGCATCCACTACTCCAAAAACGGTGTTCGTACCACCAATGTCCATACCCAAAACGTATGGTTTTTCAAATTCTGCCATGATATTGACTTTTTAAGCGTTAAGTATTACAATAAAAATTAAACCTGTCTCTTTGACTTCCATTCACAACCAACCAATCAGGCATAGGCTGTTTAATGCGACAAAAATACAGAATGAATGCGAATATCACAAAAATTACGGTCGTTTTTTTTCTCCTTTTCGCAACTTTTTGATAAACTTGCATCGTCTAAAGCAAAAAGAAACGAGAAAAATGACAACTTATCCGATGATACACTTGAGTGGCATCAACAAAACCTATCAGGGTGGTGCGCCGCTTCATGTCCTGAAAGGCATCGATTTGGACATTCAACGCGGCGAACTGGTAAGCATCATGGGAGCTTCGGGCTCCGGAAAATCCACCTTATTAAATGTATTAGGCATCCTCGACACTTACGACACAGGTGAGTATTGGCTCGATGGCACTCTCATCAAAAACCTGAGCGAGAACAAGGCCGCCGAATACCGCAACCACATGATAGGATTCATATTCCAATCGTTCAACCTCATACCATTCAAGAACGCGCTCGAAAATGCGGCCCTGCCACTTTTCTACCAAGGAGTGAGCCGAAGGAAGCGCAACATGCTTGCCATGGAATACCTCGACAAGCTGGGACTGAAGGACTGGGCTCACCACATGCCCAACGAGATGTCGGGCGGACAGAAACAGCGTGTGGCCATTGCACGCGCCCTCATCACCAAACCGCAGCTCATCCTTGCCGACGAACCTACCGGCGCCCTCGACAGCAAGACCTCGGGCGAGGTGATGCAGCTGCTCCGCGACCTGCACCAACAGGAGAACCTGACCATCGTAATCGTGACCCACGACCCACACGTGAGCGAACAGACAGAGAGAACCATCATCATCAAGGACGGCCTGATAACCCCACAGCATGATTAACCTGATCCAAGAAATACTCGTTTCGCTGCGACGAAACAAACTACGTACGGCACTCACTGGTTTTGCCGTGGCATGGGGCATCTTCATGCTCATCGTACTGCTTGGAGCTGGCAACGGACTGATGAACGCCATGAGGAACCAGATTGAGGGGATTCCGCTCAACATCATGGAAGTATATCCCGGACGAACCACCATGCCCTACAAGGGATGGAAGGAAAACCGCGACATAAAGCTCACGCTCAACAGTATAGAGGAAACACGAAAGATGACCGCCCATGTGGATGAGCTCTTCCCCATAAACTCAGTGAGCAACATCACGCTGACATACGGCAAGGAACACACTACGGAAAGCCTGAACGGTGTAATCAATCGATACGACAAGATGAATGCCTACACCATCCTATACGGACGTTTCATCAATGACAACGACCTGAAAATGAAACGCAAATGCATCGTGCTCAGCGACAAGACCGCCGACAGGCTGTTTGGCAGGGAAAAACCGCATTCCATCGGCAAATATGTGAAAGCCAACCAGATGATGTATCAAGTGGTAGGCATCTACAAAAACCCAGGCAGCAACATGATGAATCCGCCATCGTTCATTCCCTATACTACGTTGCAACTCATTTATCAGAAGGACAACAATGTGGAGTCCATCGCATTCCTGACGAAGAACATCGGCACCGACGCCGAAGAAAAGGACTTTGAGGAACGCTACCGCACCACCTTGGCCAAAGACCTCGAATTTGACCCAAAGGACCAAAGCGCCATCTTCATGTGGAGCATGTTTGCCAACTACCTGCAAATGATGCAAGGTGAGAGCGTACTCAACATCGCCATTTGGGTAATCGGCATCTTCACCCTGTTGAGTGGCATTGTGGGTGTAAGCAACATCATGCTCATCACCGTAAAGGAACGCACCCGCGAGTTTGGCATCCGAAAGGCAATCGGTGCGAAGCCCCGCAACATATTGTCGCTGATCATCACCGAAAGCATAGCCATCACTACCCTGTTCGGCTACATCGGACTGGTGGCTGGTGTTGCTGCCACCGAATACATGAACCTCACCATGGGTAGCAAGGTAATCGACATAGGAGTGGAGCAGGCCACGGTGTTCGAGAATCCAACAGTAGATCTGGCCATAGCCATACAAGCCACGCTCACCCTCATCATCGCAGGTACACTGGCTGGATTCATCCCTGCCCGCAAGGCAGCCCATATTCCACCTATCGAAGCCTTGAGAGCGGAATAATGACTGATGATGATGAAAAAAAGAGGAAACTATACCACGATGCAACGGAACTCCGAAGCAACGAGCTGAGAACCATGAACTTACTGATAACCGGTAACTGATAACTAAAAAATGAGAATATTCGATATAGACAGCTGGGAAGAAATCATCATCACGCTTACGCGCAACAAGTCGCGTAGCCTACTTACGGCATTCGGAATCTTCTGGGGCATCTTCATGCTGGTTACGCTCATGGGGGGGAGTCAGGGACTGAAAGACCTGATGCGCCTCAATTTCACCGGCTTTGCCACCAATTCGTGTTTTATAATCAGCAACCAGACTTCCAAACCCTATAAAGGCTTGCAGAGTGGTAGAAATTGGAATCTGAAGCAAAGCGACATAAGCTTCATCAAGAACAACGTGCCAGAAATTGATGTGGCAACATGTAGCAATGCACGTTGGGGGCTGAAATCGACCTACGAGAACAATGCTTTCTCCAGCACCACACTCAAGGGCATAACCAATGAGACCCTGCTCATCGAGAATCCGAGAATCTCCATGGGACGAAACATCAACGAAATAGACATTTCACAAAAGCGCAAGGTGTGTGTGCTTGGCTTGGAGGTGTATCAGAAACTGTTTCCCGACGGCAGCAACCCCTGTGGCCGTTTCGTATGCATCGACAACACCTATTATCAGGTCATCGGCGTGAACGGAAGTACAAGCGACGTGAGCATCCAAGGTCGTGTCACACAATCAATACAGATTCCCCATTCGGTTTTCAGCCAAATATACAACATGGGCGATGTGATCCAGATACTGTGTTTCACCGTCAACCCCGACTTTGCAATGACCGATGTGATCAAGAAAGTGGAAACGAGTCTGAAACGCCGCCATTCCATCCATCCTGACGACAAATCGGCCGTGATGAGCATCAACACGTCAGCCATGTTCGGCATGATCGATAACCTGTTCAAGGGCATCAACATCCTTGCCTTGCTCGTAGGTATAGGCACATTGCTGGCTGGAGCCATCGGCGTGAGCAACATCATGATGGTGACGGTGCGTGAGCGCACCACCGAGATTGGAATCCGGCGTGCCATAGGTGCCAAGGCCCACGACGTGATGGGACAGATCCTGAGCGAGAGCATGGTGCTGACCATCCTCGCTGGAATGACAGGAGTACTCCTATCGGTGGGCGTACTGCAAATCATGGAAACAGCCACCAACAGCCGCTTCCAAATCAGTTTCTGGGGTGCTATCGGTGCCATTGTGTTGCTCCTGACCTTGGGCTTGGTGGCAGGACTGGCTCCTGCCATCAGGGCCATGAGGGTGAAACCTGTGGATGCAATGAGAGACGAATGAACAAAATAAAAACATCACATACAAAATGAAGAAATTTTTTAGAATCGCCGGATTGATCCTTGTAGGATTGCTGTTTGTCAGCACATTGGTGTTCTTATGGAACAAATCGAAAGACAAACCTGTGGAGTACGAAACCGTGAAAGCTGAAATCGCCGACCTGAAACGCTCCACCATCACAACTGGCAAAATCGAACCTCGCGACGAGATTCTCATCAAACCACAGATTTCGGGCATCATAGCCGAACTCTACAAGAAAGCGGGACAGCCCGTGAAAAAGGATGAAGTCATTGCCAAAGTGAAGGTCATTCCAGAACTCAGCACCCTCAACGCCGCCGAAAGCCGTGTTCGCTTGGCCGAAATCAACAATATAAAAGCCCAGACCGATTTTGAGCGTGTGAAGAAACTGTTTGACGGCAAGATGATCAGTGCCGACGAATATGAGAAAAGCGAGGTAAGCTGCAAGCAAGCAAAAGAAGAGTTACAGACGGCCAAGGACAATCTGCAAATTGTGCGCGAAGGTATCACGAAGAACAGTGCCTCGTTCAGCAGCACACTCATCCGCAGCACCATCGACGGACTCATTCTCGATGTGCCCGTCAAGAAGGGAAACTCCGTCATCATGAGCAACACATTCAATGATGGCACCACCATTGCCACCGTGGCCGACATGGGTAACCTGATTTTCCGTGGCAACATCGACGAGACCGAAGTGGGACACATCTACGAAGGTATGCCGGTGACCATCAACATCGGTGCGCTCGACAACAAGTCGTTCGATGCCCAACTTGAATACATCGCTCCGAAGAGTGTGGAGAACAATGGCGCCAACCAGTTTGAAATCAAGGCTGCCATCACCGTACCCGACAGTGTCACCATCCGGTCGGGGTACAGCGCCAATGCCGAAATCGTGTTGCAGGAAGCCCATCAGGTGTTTTCGCTGCCAGAGGCAACCATTGAATTCAGCGGCGACTCCACTTTCGTGTATGTGCTCACACAGCCCAATCCCCAACAGTTCGAACGCCGTCAGGTGGAAACAGGCATCAGCGATGGCATCAAGATAGAAATAAAGCATGGGGTTGGCACTGACGATGTGGTGCGTGGCTTGCAAAGGACCGATGTCATCACCAAACCCGAAAAGTAAGCCGGAGCCATGAGAAAGACATTGATTTTCGCCATCCTGTGGCTTTCGGCCACCTCACTGCTTCTGGCACAGCAACCCTGGAATCTCCGGATGTGCATCAGTTATGCACGCGAACACAACATCAGCATCAAGCAAAAAGAAGTTTCCATGCAGCAAAAGGAAGTGGAACTCAACACTTCCAAGTGGAGCCGCCTGCCCAACCTGAGTGGAAACGTGGGGCAAGCTTTCAACTTCGGACGCGCCATACAGCCTGACAACACCTACGACAACCACAACACGCGTTCTTCACAGTTCTCGTTGAACACTTCCATTCCTCTCTTCACCGGCATGGAAATACCCAACACCATAGCTCTCAACAAACTAAACCTGAAGGCTGCTGTGGAGGACTTGGAAAAAGCACGCGAGGACATCAGCCTGCAAGTGGCACAATCATACCTGCAAGCCATCTACAACCGGGAACTGGCACAGATTGCCCATCAGCAAGTAGAACTAAGCAAACGCCAACTACAACAGAAGCAAAGTTTGTTTGAGAATGGGAAGGCCAGCGAATCGGATGTCTATGAAGCCAAATCACGGGTGGCTCAGGACGAGTCATCGGCCGTGCAAGCCGACAACGATTACTACCTGTCCATTCTCGACCTCAGCCAACTGCTCGAACTGACCAATCCCGAAGAGTTCGACATCGAATCGCCCAACACCGACAACTTGCCGAAGCTCGAACTCATCACTCCAGAGACCGTCTATGCTGAAGCCGTGCAGATAAAGCCGTCCATCAAGGCCGCCAACTACCGCCTGCAAGGAGCGGAAAAAAGCATCCGCATCGCACGCAGCGCCTACTACCCCCAAATCAATTTCAACGCAGGCATCGGCACCAACTACTATCATGTGCAAGGACAAGAATCGGTCGGTTTTTCCACCCAGTGGTCCAACAACATGAACAAGTACCTGCAATTCTCCATGTCCATCCCCATCTTCAACCGTTTCTCCACCCGCAACCGCATCCGTGCAGCCAAGTTGGAACGCAACACGTTGGCATGGAACCTGGAGGATAGCAAGAAGACCCTTTTCAAGGACATACAACAAGCCTACTACAATGCCGTGGCCTCGCAAGCGAAACTCACCAGCAGCCAAGCAGCCGCACAGGCAGCCGAAGCCACCTTCCACATCACCGAGAGCAAGTACGAAAACGGACTGGCCAACGCCACCGAATACAACGAGATGCGCACCCAGTGGATGAAAGCCCTCAGCAACCAGCTACAGGCAAAATACGAATACCTGTTCCGCACCAAGATCCTCGATTTCTACCGAGGACATGAATTATAATCCAACCGTACTCACTCTCCTCCTCGAGAGAGTGAGTGCCTTTTTCCCAACCCTCCATACTTGCAATATCATGACCAAACAGATTCTTTCCGCCATCATCTTACTCACCATTTCACTCCAACTGAGTGCATACACCGAACGAAACCTGTTGCGCAGCCAAGCAGATGAGAAAACGCTCCGACAAATACTTGTTCCCAACCAGCAATGGGTTCCTTTTCCTGCCTACTCCAACCGTGCCGCCTGGGATGAAATGACCGATGGCATCAAACAACAGATAGTGGAACGGGGCGAACAATACTTGCAACACGAATGGGTGAAAATCACAGCCACCAACTACCTCGACTTCGAACGTTCGGGCAACCGATGGGTCATGGAACAGCCTTATCTGCTGAACCGTGCTGCCTTTGTAGAGTTGCTACAAGCCGAATTGGTGGAAGGGAAAGGACGGTTCCTCGACAAGCTGATTGATGGGGTGTTCTACTATTGCGAGATGACCACATGGTCGTTCTCGGCACACACCGTGAAACAGCCATCAGGACGTGCTTTGCCACAGCGTGACATCGATGTGTTCGACCTCTATGCCGGCGACATGGGCACTCTGCTTTCGTGGACTTACTATTTTCTGCATGATTCCTTCGACAAGATTGACCCCGAGATTTCCCGCCGGCTACGCTATGAAATAAAGCATCGAATCATCGACACCTACCTGAATGGCCCCAAGCTGGGTTGGCAAGTGGAAAGTTTCAATGGGAAAAGGAACATCAGCAACTGGACGGCATGGTGCACCTTCAACGCACTGACCACCTTCATGCTCATGGCCGATGATATGGAAACATACGCACGAGGTGTGTATGCCACCATGACCACCATGGACTTCTTCATCAACTACAACCGGATGGATGGCGCATGTGATGAAGGACCGCGTTACTGGAACGATTCGGCAGGCAAACTCTACGACTACCTGCAAATGCTATACTATGCCACAGGCGGTCGCATCGACATTTTCGCCGACACACAAATACGCAACATGGGCGAATACATCTCCAACACCTATGTAGGCGATGGCTGGATAGTGAACTTTGCGGACGCATCGGCCCGCGCAGCGAGCAACCCATCGCACGTCTATAGGTATGGCAAAGCCGTAGGCAGCCAACTCATGATGAGCCATGCCGCCTACTTACGACAGCAACAACTGCAAGGAAAGGCCGTGATGCAGGAAACCGACAACATCACACGAAACATTGAAGCCATCCGATGCCACAAGGAGTTTGCACAGGCAAGCACACAGTACGACGTAAATCCCTGCGTGGTATATCCCGAGACACAAGTCTGCTACATCCGCAACACCAAAGGACAAATGCTGGCTGCCAAAGGAGGCACCAACGGCGAAAACCATAACCACAACGATGTGGGCTCGTTCATTTACTATCAGCACTGCATGCCCATATTTATTGATGCAGGTGTAGTCGGCTACACCCGACAGACCTTCGATGGGTCGCGCTACTCACTGTGGCCCATGCAGAGCGACTATCACAACCTACCCCGAATCAACGGATTTTCACAACGCGATGGGAAACAATACAAAGCCACCAATTTTGAGGTAAAAGGCAACCGCACCTTTGTAGTGGATATTGCCAAGGCTTACCCCAAAGAAGCCGGAGCAAGTTCATGGCTACGCAGTTACACCCTCCACGACAATGCGTTCAGCATCACCGACCGTTTCCGCATAGACAATCCACAGCATCCCAACGAGGTGAACTTCCTGACTTGGGGAAGTGTTGACCTGTCGGAACCTGGCAAAGTGACAATAGAAGTGAACGGACAACGCACATTGCTCTCATACAACGCAAGACAAATGGAATGTCGGATGGAGAGAATACATTTCGATGACCGCAAACTCACAGCCGTATGGGGTACGGAGGTCATTCGTATATCGTTCACAGCCAAACAGGTTGTAGGCAAAGGTTCTTATACCTTCCGAGTCGTGCCATTATAAGAATTATAATGAAGCCTTGCCTATCATAATTGAAAAAAACGTATCTTTGCGCCCAATTATGAGCAAGACTACAAACAATTGGATCATGCCGGAAGGGGTGACACCCACCGAACTGGACAACAAGATACTCCATGCACAAGCCATGGGGCATCTTGTCCCGTCGAGAAACCTCATCAAGACATCGGAACAGATTGAAGGTATCCGCCAAGCCGGTATCATAAACACCGGAGTGCTCGACCTTGTGGCACACGAAATACGCGAAGGCATGAGCACACTCGACATCGACAAATTGGTGTATGAATACACCAAGGACCATGGTGCCATCCCTGCATGTCTGGGTTACGAAGGATTTCCCGCCAGCTGCTGCACCAGCGTCAACGAAGTGGTGTGCCATGGCATCCCCAACGCGGAGGAAATTCTCGAAGAGGGAGACATCATCAATGTGGATTGTACAACCATACTCAATGGTTACTATGCCGATGCATCACGCATGTTCATCATCGGAAAAACATCCAAGGAAAAAGAGAAGCTTGTGCGCGTAGCCAAGGAATGTCTCGAAATCGGCATGAAGGCTGTGAAGCCCTTCGGCTTTGTCAACGACATCGGACGTGCCATTGAGCCCCATGCCGTAAAGAACGGCTTCTCGGTTGTACGCGACCTTGCCGGACACGGTGTAGGACTGGACTTTCACGAAGAACCCGATGTGGATCACTTCGCACAGCGCAAACGTGGCATGATGTTGGTGCCGGGCATGGTGTTCACCATCGAACCTATGATCAACATGGGAACACACGAAGTGTTTGAGGACGAGGACGATGGATGGACCATCGTCACTGAAGATGAGTTGCCAAGCGCACAATGGGAACATACTTTCGTATTGACCGAACAGGGTTTGGAAATACTGACACACTGAATTCATGAAAATTGCAAACAGATGGATGATATTGTCATATTAGGTATAGAGTCGAGTTGCGACGACACCAGTGCCGCCGTTTTACGCAATGGAGTATTACTGTCGAACGTCACAGCCTCACAAGCCGTCCACGAAGCCTACGGAGGCGTGGTGCCCGAACTTGCCTCACGTGCACATCAGCAGAATATCGTGCCGGTGGTCGATCAAGCCATCAAGCGGGCACAAATCGACAAAGAGCAAATATCGGCAGTGGCTTTCACCCGCGGTCCAGGCCTAATGGGGTCACTTCTGGTTGGCGTAAGCTTTGCCAAAGGATTCGCCCGTTCGTTGGGCATTCCCCTGATCGACGTAAACCATCTGCAAGGACATGTGTTGGCACATTTCATCAAAGAGTCGGACGATGACAACAATCAACCATCCTTCCCTTTCCTGTGCCTGCTCGTTTCGGGAGGGAACTCCCAAATAGTGTTGGTCCGCAACTACGACCAAATGGAGGTACTTGGACAAACCATTGATGATGCTGCAGGGGAAGCCATCGACAAGTGTTCCAAGGTAATGGGACTGGGGTATCCTGGAGGTCCCATCATAGACCGCTTGGCACGACAAGGCAACCCGAATGCCTTCAACTTTGCCAAGCCACACATCGAAGGCTACGACTACAGTTTCAGCGGGCTCAAGACTTCCTTCCTCTATTCGCTTCGCGACTGGCTGAAAGACGACCCTGACTTCATAGAGCGCCACAAGACCGACCTTGCCGCATCGCTCGAAAAAACCATTGTCGATATACTCATGGACAAGCTTCGCAAGTGTGCGAAGGCTACCCACATCAAGGAAATAGCCGTGGCGGGCGGTGTATCGGCGAACAACGGCTTACGCAATGCTTTCCACGAACATGCCGACCGTTACGGATGGCACATCCACATCCCCAAGTTCAGCTATACCACCGACAATGCCGCCATGATTGCCATTACCGGTTACTACAAATACATGGACAAGGATTTCTGCAGCATCGACAAGCCCGCATTCTCCCGAGTCACCATCTGACATCCTGCCTATGCGCCCTACACAAACATACGTAGAACAGAAATTCCATGAGTACAACAAACTCATGTTTTCAAACACTTTACCCCACATTCCAATCCGACTATCCAATAGCAAGACATTCTTCGGCGCACTGCGGTTCACCCGACAACGCTCACCGTTGGGTAAGGTGAAATATACGGATTTCCAACTGGTCATCAGCACACTGTTCGACCATGAGGAAACAGAAATCGAGGATGCCATCATCCATGAGATGATTCACCTTTACATCTACCACCACCATCTGCATGACAGTTCCACCCACGGCCCACTGTTCCGACGGATGATGTCAGACATCAACCAACGTTTCCAACGCCATGTTACCATTTCACGACGGCTGACGGATCAGGAAATGCAAAGTGCCACCACTACAATGGAAAGCATTATCGGTATCGCCAACCACCGTGATGGACGAATCCTCCTCACACGCTGTGCCCGGACACGCGTATTCGAGATACATCGGGCAATGAAACAGATGTCCGAGGTAAGCGACATCAGATGGTATGTGTCGTCAGACAGCTTCTTCACACGCTTTCCTCGCACCACTGTAGGGAAACTCTACGTCATCGACCCCACCCTACTCAGACAACACCTTTCCGATGCGAAACCACTTCAATTGGTCCTTCAACGATGATGAAGTACCAAATGGCCTTGGCTCTGCATGATGTGGATTAAAGGCAAGGTGAAAGGATGCGTTTCACAATGGGAACTGATGACCAAAACCTGAAGAAACAGAACGAAAAGACGACTGTGTACCCATAGCAAATCAGACGTATGAATGCACAGTCGTCGTTTTGGTCAGGAAAAGGCCTAGATCAGATTGTGGGCAATTTCCAAGGCTCCCTATATGTTTTACACAAATACTTATCTGCTTCCAAGTCGTGGAAGGTCTTACCGTCCCAAGTGAGCTTTTTGCCTGTGCGATAAGCAATGTTGCCCAATTGCGAGAATTTGGCAATGTGAGCACCTATCTCAATGTTGGCATTGCAGTTACGATTACGGCTCTTGATACATTCCAAGTGGTTCTTGACATGTAGGTTCAGTCCTCCTGCCCCATATGCCTTGTGCAGTTCCACTGGCTCCATACGTTTGGCACCGTTCACATCCTCAGGAATCACCTCCCATCCCTGCCTATCGACCACCAACGTACCGTTTTCTCCGACAAAAGCCACCCCATGAGTACGTCCATAAGCACCATCGTTAATGCCAATGGCATGATCCCACAAGACGGTAAAACCATCAAACGTATAGATTGTCTGGAGCAAATCAGGAGTTTCGCAGGCATCATCGGGATAACCAAATTTGCCACCAGACGCCATGATGGTTTGTGGAGCAGTCACATTCATGCCATACAACGCGTAATCAAGCAAATGCACACCCCAGTCGGTCATCAAGCCGCCAGCATAGTCCCAAAACCAACGGAAGGTGAAATGGAAACGGTTGCGATTGAACGGACGCTTAGGAGCCGGGCCAAGCCACATGTCGTAGTCCACACCCGCAGGTACATCCTCATCAGGCTTGACTGGAATGGAAGGACACCACCCTTGATAGGAGAAAACACGTACCGTACGTATCTTTCCCAGTTTGCCTCCATGCACGAAGTCCATAGCATCCTGCCAATGCGGATCGCTGCGCTGCCATTGGCCCACCTGTACCACACGACCATACTTCTGAGCTGCACGTACCATGATGTCGCACTCCTCGATGCTGTTACCCAAAGGTTTCTCGCAATACACATCCTTACCTGATTCACAAGCCGCAACCATCTGTAGGCAATGCCAATGGTCGGGAGTGCCCACAATCACCACATCAACATCCTTGTTGTCGATCAGCTTGCGCCAATCCTTGTAAAGGTTGGCCACTTTCTTCCCTTGGATTTTCTCCGTTTCGGCCGCCCGGCGATCCAGCACACTCTGATCAATGTCGGCCATAGCAATACATTCCACCTCCGGATTGGAGAGGAAGGCCTGCAAATCGGAAAATCCCATGCCATTGCATCCTATCAGACCGACACGGATCTTGTCATTGGCTCCCACTTGTTTTCCAGAAGCCCTCATCAGGATAGGGCTTACATAAAGGCCTGCACCCAACGCAGATGCCTTAACAATAAAATCTCTTCTGTTCATTTCTGTTTTTCCCAATTCAATTTGGCATGTCCCATTAATCACCCATAAGGAACAGATTTCCAGGAATAAGTCCATAGAAGAATCAACCTGGCCTGCTTTTGGGGGGAATGGACCTGCACTATGATTACATGATTTGTCTGAGTAAAAGGCGATAAAGGCAGCGATACAGTCGCTGCCTTTATCGCCATGATATTTCCTATGATTTACTTCAAGAATACCTCAATTACAGGAATTTCAGTATGAGGTTTCAGAATGGGTACAGTGAAACTATTCTTGTCGAACTTGACTTCTGAACCATCATGGAGGAACTGAGCATATTCCACCTTATCCATGAACGAGCATTTAACTTTGCCCATGGGATAATTAAGCAAATGGATGTAAAGCACATTGGTCTTGGGATTATATGTCAGCACCGTATTGGCTGGAGCCTGCAAATCCTCAGGAGCTTCAGTACATTCATAGATGGACTTGCTGTTGGAGTGCATCCATTTACCCATGGCAGCCAAACGCTCTGTGGCACGATAGTCGAATTCGCCACGTGCAGTAGGACCTACGTTAAGCAACAAGTTACCACCTTTGCTGACCGTTTCGGAAAGCAATTCGATGAGCTGTGCAGGACTCTTCCAAGTAGTTTCATCGCGATGATAGCCCCATGAACCTGAGAAGGTTTGGCATGTTTCCCAATGTACTTTTTTTTCTGTTCCGTCGGGAGCTTTCCAAGTAGGACACTTGTCAACTTTCACCTGCTCGGGAGTGATGATATCCCAGCCGCCCCATACATCATTGAGGTCGAGACGGTTATCGACAATGATACCTGGTTGCAAAGTGCGTGCAATCTTCAGAAGACCTTCTGAATCCCAATCCTCATGTCCCTTACCATTTTCACCAGGATAAGAGAAGTCGAACCAGATAATGTCAATCTTTCCATAGTTGGTGAGCAACTCTGTAACCTGATCTTTCATGTACTGGCGATAGTTGTCCATGTTCTTGCCTACGTTCAGCTTATCATAGTCGGCCTTGGTACCATTGTCGATTCGTTGCGGATGTACACGGTCGATGGTGAAATCAGGATGATGCCAATCGATAAGTGAATAATAGAAACCAATGTGAATACCCTCGGCACGGAAAGCATCTACAAACTCACGGATAAGGTCTTTGCCAATAGGAGTGTTGGTAACCTTATAATCCGTATATTTGCTGTCCCACATACAGAAGCCTTCATGATGCTTCGATGTGAGCACAACATACTTCATGCCTGCTTCCTTAGCCTGACGAGCCCACTCCTTGGGGTTGTAGAGGTCGGGGTTGAAACGCTTGAAGTATTTCTCATAATTTTCGTTGGTAATGCGTTCGTACTGCTTCACCCACTCATGGCGAGCCGGCATGGCATACAGTCCCCAGTGAATGAACATGCCAAAGCGAGCATCTGTCCACCAACGCATACGTTCGGCTTTCTGAGCATCTGTTTCGTCAGAAGGAAGTTTAAACTCTACGGCAGCAGCATGCGCAGCCTTTGCCTTTTTCTTTTGTGCCAAAGCCTGAGGTGCGAACATGCTCACCGACATGGCACACAATGCCATCATAATGAATAATTTTTTCATGGATGTGTGGATTAATTAGTGAATAAATATAATTAGAATACCATCATAAATGTCAATGCTGCTATTAAAGCTCCTACCAAGGGGCCACAAATGGGGACCCAGCTATAGGCCCAATCAGATGTGCCCTTGCCACGAATGGGCAACAAGGCATGGGCAAGACGTGGTGGGAAATCACGGGCGGGATTGATGGCATAGCCTGTAGCACTTCCCAACGACATGCCTATCGACATGATGAGATAGGTGACAGGAATCGCTCCAAGAGAGCCCATGCCGACCTGTGGAGTCTCGCCTTCGGTAGTGAACGTAAGGATGACAAACACCAAGAGCCAAGTGGCCACCAACTCACAGAAGAAGTTACGCCAAGGATTACGAATGGCCGGAATAGTACAAAAGGTGCCGAGTTTGGTGGTGGCATCGTCAGTGGCATCGTAATGGTCCTTATAATAAAGATACACCATTACTGCTCCAAGGAAACCGCCAAGCAACTGCGCCATCACATAACCAGCCACATCAGGCCAAGGGAACAAGCCAGCAGCAGCCAAACCAATTGTCACTGCCGGATTAAGATGAGCACCCGTGTAAGGTCCGGCAACGAAAACGCCACACATGACAGCAAAACCCCATGCCATGGTGACAACAATCCAACCAGCATTCTCTCCTTTTGTTTTCTTCAATGTGGTGCCAGCCACCACGCCATCGCCTAAAAGAATCAACACGAATGTGCCAAGAAATTCGAATAAGCATTTCGTAAATAATGAAATTTCCATAATGTTTGTTTATGATTGGTTTGCTTTCTTACTTAACGTACGCTCCACAGCATCATGCCAATGTTCCTTCAGACAAGCGACCGTCTCCACATCGGCTTGCGGAACAAAACGACTCTCGACTTTCCACTGGTGCTTCACTTCCTCCACATCATTCCAAAACCCGACAGCCAGACCTGCCAGATAAGCAGCTCCCAAGGCTGTGGTTTCGGTAACTTCAGGACGGATGACCTGAGTGCCCAGGATATCTGACTGGAACTGCATGAGCAGGTTGTTGCGCGATGCACCTCCATCGACCTTCAACTCAGTCAATGGCACACCTGCATCTTTCTCCATGGCCGACACAATGTCCATTGTCTGAAACGCAATACCTTCGAGGGCCGCACGGGCAATGTGTGCGGATGTAGTGCCACGAGTAATGCCATAGATACCTCCCCGTGCATACTGATCCCAGTATGGAGCTCCAAGTCCGGTAAGTGCCGGCACAAAATAGACCCCACCATTATCGGGTACCGTTGATGCCAATCCCTCTATTTCATCGCGAATCTTGATGAAGCCAAACAAATTGCGCAACAACTGGACAACGCTACCTGCCACGAAAATGGAGCCCTCAAGTGCATAATTCACCTTGTCGCCCAACTGCCAAGCAATGGTGGTGAGCAACTTGTTTTTTGACTCTATAGGTTTGTCACCACTGTTCATCAGCAGGAAACACCCTGTGCCATAGGTGTTCTTCACAGCGCCAGGCTCGGTGCACATCTGCCCAAAAAGGGCGGATTGCTGGTCGCCTGCCATACCGGCAATGGGCACTTGCTCGCCGAAAATGTCAGCATAGCCATATACCTCGCTGTTTGAACAGACCTTGGGCATCATCGATGCCGGAATGTGGAGCAAGGACAACAATTCGTCGTCCCAAGCAAGTGTGTGGATATTGAACAACATGGTACGTGATGCGTTTGTGACATCTGTGACATGCACAGCACCGCCTGTAAGATTCCACACCAACCAGCTATCAACCGTTCCAAAACGCAATTCGCCACGTTCGGCACGTTCGCGTACTCCTGGCACATTCTCCAAAATCCAACGAATCTTGGTACCACTGAAGTAAGCATCAACCAAAAGCCCCGTTTTCCGACATATCTTATCCATCCAACCTGCGGCTTTCAATTGGTCGCAATACTCTGCCGTACGACGGTCCTGCCATACAATAGCATTATAAACCGGCTTTCCGGTAGCTGCATCCCACACAATGGTAGTTTCACGTTGGTTGGTGATACCTATCGCGGCGATGTCGCCCGTATAGTCAGAAGCAGCCCTCAGCATTACCTCACGTTCAGATGACCATATTTCAAGGGGATCGTGCTCTACCCAACCCGGTTGAGGGAAATACTGGGTAAACTCTTTTTGCTGCACATTCTGCGGCACTCCATCGTGATCGAACACAATGGCCCGTGAACTGCTTGTGCCTTGGTCGAGCGATAAAACGTACTTTTTCATGGATTCACAATTTAAAGCAAACAATACTACTTGGGTTCATTATTCTCAGCCAGAATATCCATAGCCTTGTCCAACACAGTAGTGTCGTCAATCATCACAATGCCGCCATCGGGTCCTGGCTCATAATGAATGCCCACACTTGTACCATCCTTGAAATTCTGACCTCCGAAAAAATTCCGGACTGTTTCCACACTCAGATCCAACTCATCGGCTATCCGATGCATGGAGCCATCGGGAAGAGAATCCTTTATCCTACGTAATTCGTTAAAAGTAACTGATTTACTCATGCCATTAAAAAATTATAGATTAAGCGATACAATATATACAAACGACAATATAGTTATGACCACCAATGTGGCTGCCATCACAAGCAAGACCACATCGAAATCAACAATGGCAAATCCCGTAGAAGTATATTTCCGAGGATTATTTGTATTGATACGCACACAGTTCACATAACATTTGAAAAGATTATACCCTAAGATGCCAGAAAGACATCCCCAGATGGTTCCACAAAGGATGTCGCCAGGGAAATGCACCCCAAGATAGATACGAGTGTAGCAATTCAGCATCGCCCATGCTATCAGAAACAGAGACACGGACCAACACCGGAAAAGTAACAGGAAAAACACAGCAATGCCAAATGTGTTGGCAGCATGGCTGGATATGAAACCATAACGACCACCCCTATATCCATTCACGGTATCGACCAAATACATGATTTCAGGATCACGTGTAGGACGCCACCGCTGAAAAAACGGTTTACAAAAGCCCGAAGAAAACTGATCGGCCAACAAAACCACCATGCCCACAGCCAGCACCACAAAAAACACCTCACGTGCATTCCTATTCTTCGCAACGACATAAAGCAACGACGCATAGAGTGGAATCCAAATCCATACACTCGTGGCTACAAGCATGAACGCATCCCAATATGAAGATTCGCTACCATTCATTTGCAACAAGAGTTCCTTGTCGAGAGCTATCAACTGCTGCAAATCCATGATTTAGATTATTTCGATTGCGCTTGCAGGAACCCAACCAGCGTTACCATCCTCCAACTGAATTTCCTTCCATTCCTTCATGGTGTCATCCTTGATCGACACTTTTCGACCTTCATGCAATACAAAGAGTTCCGTACCGCCTTCGTTGGGTGTGCTCCGTACGGTAAGACTTGCCGACATCACAATAGCGTCGGAACGCAGCTGCAATTTGTTTTTCTGCAGAGATGCACACACATTGGTCAACACACACACTGCCAACATACAAGCCGCCACAATAAATCCGACCTTGCGAACGAAAATTGTCTTCGAAAAGACATACGCAGCCACACCCATCAAAAAGAGCAGAAAAGCGAAAATGGCAACCTTTGCCCATCCGGATTCGCTCATCAGATTGGTAATGGCCTTGAACCATATCACAAAAAACACCTGACTAATCTCACTTTCCTTATCAATGGTCTTGCTACGAGCCAACTCCAAATTGAAACGAATGTCGGCACTACCAGGATTGAGCAACAAGGCCCGTTCATAATTCAATATGGCACGAGCCATCTTATCGGCCTTGAAATAACTATTTCCCAAATTGTAATACACCTCAGCGGCTTCTCCCTCGGTTGCAAGTACTTGTTCGTAAAGTTCTGCAGCACCTACATAATCTTCTTTCACGTATGCGCTATCGGCTTGCAACTTCAACGAAACACTATTGTCTTGTGCAAATCCTGCCGCAAGAAAAGTACAGACAAATATGATAACCACACAAATTCTCTTCATTCTCTTCAACGCTTAATACTGTTTTCCAAATTACCAATGACATCAACAGCCGATGTATAAACCTTATCCATCGCCTCACTCTGACTACCAGGAGCATACCGTGCGAATTCGCACTCGTTGAGTGTATCAATGAATTCGCGGATCAAGACATCACCAACATTACGTGCTGCAAGTTTCTCCTCAATATTATCTTTGGAGAGTTGGGATACAGGTATGCTCAGCTTGTCGCCCATATATCCCCACAATGCCTTGAGTACTTCATCATAGAATGCCGCATTATCGCCGCTGTGCATCAACTTTTCGGCGTTCTTCATTCGCTTTGTAGCCACCTTATTAGCCTTTTTGGTCTTTACTCTGGTGACATTGGCGTTTTCCAAAGCCTGCTTACGATAATATGTCAAGACAACTACCAACAAGACCAATGGAATGACATACCACAACCAATATGTCAACGTGCCAAAGAAACAATCACCCTTAGGCGACAGATCCACTTCTCCGACCTTGATGTAACGGATATCACTACCCAGCAACTTCAAGTCTTCCTTATTGGTGAAGTTGGCAATGGCGGCATCGGCATTTCCACTTCCTTCACCCTTTTCCACATGGATATCATAACTTTCCGTTGTGAGAGTCTTGTACTGACTTGTTTTTACATCAAAATAAGTGAATTCGACGCCAGGAATAGTAAAATCACCTGGATGACGTGGGATAGCCAAATATTCTACTGTCTTGTTACCACTTTGCCCAGCATTGGTGAGTTGCATCTGATTGTCGGTCTTCGGATCGTAGGCATCGAAATCGGCCGGGAAATGTATTTCAGGAGCATTGACCAACTTAATGTTGCCCACACCACTGATCACGAGTTTCACAGTCAAGGCCTCGTTGGCCTTTAGCTGCTGTGTGCTGATGGAAGAACTGATGGAAAAATCACCCACAGCTCCTGAAAAAGATGTCGGCTTGCCTGCAGGAAGTTCTTTGACGTGAATCTTCATGGCAGGAGTGACCAGTGTCTTCTTCACCTGTACGGTGCGGCTTCCATTAAAGAAAGCATCCAGCCCGAAAGGATCGTCAAATGAATTTTGATTTTCCACCATCTGCTCAATAGTACTGTCGAAACTCATGGAAGGTATCTCCAGCTCTCCTGATTTCTGTGGGAACAGCACATATTGCCGCCATGTCAGCGTATTGTAGTTGCGTCCCTTGTAATGTTCCATTGAAAAACTCTTCCGTTGCGGCAAATCCACTTCCTGCGAATGAAATCCTTGGAAATCGGGCATCGGATTGTCGAGTGCCACCAAGTTCACCAACGTATAGACCTTATAGGTAAGCAACAAAGCCTCTTGCTCGAACAATGTTGTTTTGCTTGCCGTCACATTCATGAACAAATCAGAATCGGTAATTTTCCCGCCTGTTGATGCACGACTTGCACCTTGCTTTCCACCCTGACTTCCACTCTGTGACTGGCTGTTCTGGTCGGGAGGAAGGACCTTGATGGTCAGCGTATTCGATGAATACATTTCATCGTCAGCCTTCACCGTGGCAGCAGGAATCGTAAATGTTCCCTCCTTCGTAGCCTGAAGCATATAGGTCCACGTGATGGTGTGCGTGGTGGTCATCTTACCATTGATACTGCTCATGTTCATGCTGGTGGAACGACTTGGGCCATAGAGTTCCTCGAACCCATTGAACTCAGGCGCACGAAACTCCTTGACCTTTTGTGAGTTGACCGTATAGGCTATCTGGAACTGTTGTCCTTTTACCACCACATCCGGTCCCTCAGCCGTAAGACGTATGTTGTCAGCCCATGCGGGTGTGACACTTATTATAAATAAAAATAGGAATAAAACCTTTCTCATAATTACATTCTATGACTTTTCCTCTATAACATTCAATTTACAATCCGGTCGCTTACCAATCCTTATCCAATTTCCTTCCCTGGATCTGCAGCTGCTTTTTCACTTTTTCCTGTACGTCCTTCTCGTCCTGCATCACAGCCTTCAGCAACTGTTCGGCATTTTCCTTGCTCATGTCGTCCTTGTTCTGTTGTTGCTGCTGTTGCTGGTTCTGCTGTTGCTGGTCTTGCTGGTCCTGTTTCTCATCTTGCTTTTCGTCTTGCTTCTGATCCTGTTTCTGGTCCTGCTGCTGATCCTGATTCTGTTGTTGTTGGTCCTGTTGCTGCTTCATGGCAAGGGCCAGATTATAACGGGTTTCATCATCGGCAGGATTATTGCGCAACGATTGCTTATAAGCCTCGATACACTGTGGCAACTGCTTCGACGATTGCAGAACCACGCCCATATTATGGTAGATTTGTGACAGTTTTTGCTTGTCTTTCTCAACCCTTGCAGCACTCTCGTACATTTTCATGGCATCCTCTGCCTTCTGTTGCATCACCAATGCATTTCCAAGGTTATACATTGCATCGGTATTTTTGGGGTCAACCTCCAAAGCCTTACGATAGTCCACTTCGGCTTTTGTAAACAGGCTGTCACGATACAACTTGTTTCCGCTACGCAAATAGTCGCGTGCCGTTTTTTGCTGAGCCCATGCCGTTGCCGACACTGCCAGTATCATTACAAAAAAAACAATTCTCGACTTCATCCTACAAATCAATGTTTAAACAGGCGAATATTCTTCAAGAGAGGGTTCTTCCGCTCCATCACCAACATCTCGACCACCAAAAGCAACAACGCAATCCAGGCGACAGCCACAAATTGTTCGTCGAACTCGGTAAACACCTGTGTCTCCACATCGGCCTTTGCCAATTTGTTCACTTCGTCGGTCAAAAGCCTTTCGGCAGCATTCGAATTGTCAACCTGAATGTACAATCCTTCACCTGCCTTGGCTATCTCCTGACACATTTGGACATTAAGTTTGGTCACAATGACATTGCCTTCGTTGTCTTTCCGAAATTCACTGCTATTGGCTGCAACTGGTATGGGCGTACCATCGGTCGATCCTATTCCCATCACGAATATTTTCACGCCCTTCTCTGCCGCCTCCTTCGCTGCCTCCATTACCCCACCCTCGTGGTTTTCGCCATCGGTAATCACAATGATGGTTTTCTCGACATTCTCACGCTGTGTAAAACTACGCATACCTAATCGCAAGGCCGTACCAATGTCCGTACCCTGAGTGGCTATCAAATCGGGCGTTATCGATTCCAAGAAGATTTTTGCCGACACATAATCACTCGTCATCGGCAATTGTGTGTAAGCCTCGCCTGCAAACACAATAAGCCCCACTTTGTCGTTGCTGAACGAATCGACCAATCGGGCTATCATTTTCTTCGCCTTCTCCAGACGACTGGGCACCACATCCTGCGCCAGCATGGAATTGGAAATGTCAAGGGCGATTACAGCTTCCACACCAGTGCGTTTCACCGTCTCCATTTTCGAACCGAACTGCGGACGGGCCAGAGCCACAATCAGCATGGCCACTGCTGCAAACGTAAGCCAGAACTTCCACCCTACCCTTACGCTAGACACATCGGGCATCAATCCTCCAATCAGCTTCAGGTCACCGTATTTTTGCATGTTCTTCTTGTATTCATGCCTTGCATACACAAAAAGTACTACCAAAAGGGGCAGGACAAGCAACAAATACAAACATTCAGGATTTGCGAATCTAAACATATCAATTATTTATCATCAGATTCCACATTAAGGTATTTTCTTCAACACCACATGACGCAACACCAACTCGGCCAACACCAGGAACAGTGCCCACCAGGCAAACCGTCGATACTCTTCCTCGCGTCTGCTGAACTCCTTCACGTTGAGTTTCGTTTTCTCCAGCTTGTCGATTTCCTCATACACGCCGCGCAAGCCTGAAGTACTCGTCGCACGGAAATAATTGGCATTGGTCGTGCCCGCTATCTCTGTCAGCATTTTTTCGTCGATATCGACCTTCATGCTGACATATTGTGTGCCATTGGCCGTGAACACCGGATAAGGAGCCTCACCTTTTGAGCCGACTCCAATGGTGTAAACCCTTATGCCATATTGTTTCGCAATGTCAGCTGCAGTCATGGGAGAAATATCGCCACGGTTGTTTGAACCATCGGTAAGCAAGATTATCACCTTTGATTTTGCCTGGCTGTCCTTCAGTCGGGTCACGGCATTGGCAATACCCATGCCGATGGCAGTACCATCCTCTATCAAGCCTTGTACGGCCATGTTGCCGTTGATGCTTTGGAAAAGATTGAGCAGCACGGTGTGGTCGCTCGTAAGCGGACATTGCGTAAACGACTCGCCCGCAAAAACGGTCAGACCAATATTGTCGTTGGGACGGCCATTCACAAACTCCGAAGCCACCTCCTTTGCTGCTTCCAGACGATTGGGCTTCAAGTCCTCAGCCAGCATGGACGTCGATACATCGACAGCCAACATGATGTCGATACCTTCTATTTCCGTATTCTGCCAGTTGTCCGTCGATTGCGGACGAGCCAGCATCAGCACCAACATCACCAGCACCAACACTCTCAGCACAAACGGAGCGTGACGCAAATACACCTTCCAACTTGCAGGCACATCGGCATACATGCTGATTGTAGAGACCTGCATGGTAGGTTCGGCCTTATGCCGTTTCATCACGTACCACACCACGTATGGAACAAGCAACAAAAGCAGCAACAGTAATTCCTTATTAGCAAATATCATTTATGCGAACCTTTCTACAATAGAATGATTAAACATCTCACCATATAAAAAACCAATACCACCAATACCACTCCACTCACACAGATTCCTGCCAACAAGGCCATGCGAATACGTTTCGGACGTTCCTCCTCCACCTTTATCACCGTAGGCTCAAGTTTTGCATCCGCATCAGGTTCCTGCTTGGTCGCATTGATGAAATCGACGGCATTCAGCAAGTTCATGTCGTTTTCGTTGAGCATAGGGGCATACTTGGCAAACTTCACCAAATCGGAAGTCATAAACAGATCCTTCAATTCCTTCAACGAGTCCGGATCGTGGACAGCCTGCAATTGCCCGATGATTTCAGCCGAGGTCATCTCCATGGCATTGAATTGGAAACGCTCCGACATATAGGAACGAAGCGCGTCCGTCAAGTTCGTATAATAGAGTTTCGGATTGTTCATGCATAGCTGTCGGTCTGCCTTTATCTCATCCATCGTCTTCAATGCAACCATGTGTGGGGGCAGCTTCGGTTCCACTTTCACAAAGCGTATGATAGGTTTGTTGTCCTTCAGGCGCTTATAAAGATATATGGACAAAACGACCAGGAGCGATGCCATCAAGAAAGCATATACGATTTGGTCCACATCATCCCAAACGATCGGAATCGCACGAATGTCTTTGGCAGCGTAGATGGCATCAGGATTTTCCTCATCCATTGGAACAGGCAACGTAAGTACCTTCAAAGCCAACGATTTGGAATGATACGGCACACCATCCACAACAGCCTCGACCGGAGGAACATAATAGAAAGCCGAGTCCCACGAAGTGATAGTATATTCCTGGGTCACCATCATGCGTTTCCCCTGATTCAGGTATTGGGTGTCGGCAGGAGCCGTTTCCACAATTTCAATGCCTGTGATGATTGTATCGGCGTAGAGTGGCATCTGCAGCTTTGATTGCACATCCACGCTCACCTCTATTTTCAATTTGGCCTGTTCGCCTATCAGCAGTTCAAGCGAGTCAATGGCCGCATCGACAGTAACATTTTGCGACCTTACTCCGGCAAAAGCCAAGCAACACACCACACACAATACGATTCTTTTCATGATCTCTTTGCAAATAAACCCATAAGTGCCTTCACATAATCCTGATCCGTACGCACCGACACATTATCCACGCCGCTCTTCGTAAACACATCCATCAAAGCTTCCCGTTTCCGTAACCACCATTGGTGATGATAATTGCGCAACGCTTTCGACGACGTGTCAATCCATCGTTCGGCACCCGTTTCCGCATCACGCACTTTCATCAATCCCACATCGGGTAACTCCGCCACACGACGGTCGTAAATCTGAATGGCCACAACGTCATGTTTGCGATTCGCCACAGTCAATGCGTTCTTGAAGTCACTCTCATCGATGAAATCGCTCAGCAGGAAAGCCGTACAACGTTTCTTTATCACATTCGTGAGATACTCCACCGCCATGCGAATATCGGTATGCATGCTTTCAGGCTTGAAGTCGAGAAGCTCACGTATGATATACAAGATGTGTTTTCGTCCCTTCTTGGGCGGGATGAACTTTTCTATGCGGTCCGAAAAGAAAACCACGCCAATCTTGTCGTTGTTCTCGATGGCAGAGAAAGCAAGTGTGGCGGCAATTTCAGTGGCCATGTCTTTCTTCAGTTGCATCGACGTACCGAAATCCAAACTGTTGGACACATCGATGAGGAGCATCACAGTCAACTCGCGTTCCTCCTCATACACCTTCACGTACGGACGATTGTAGCGGGCAGTCACATTCCAGTCAATGTCCCTCACGTCATCACCATACTGGTATTCGCGTACCTCAGAGAACGACATGCCTTTTCCCTTGAAGGCAGTGTGATACTGTCCGGCAAAGATGTTGTTCGTCAGACCTTTGGTTTTTATTTCGATCTGACGGACCCTTTTCAGTATATCAGTCGTCTCCATCAAGGAACTTCCACCTTATTTAATATGTTGCTTACTATTTCGTCGGTAGTCATGTTACTTGCCTCTGCCTCGTAGGTCAAGCCAATACGATGACGGAGCACATCGTGAGCCACGGCACGCACATCTTCTGGAATGACATAGCCCCTGCGTTTGATGAAGGCATAGCTGCGGGCCGCCAGAGCCAGATTGATGGAAGCACGCGGAGAACCACCAAAACCTATCATGTCCTTGAGTTCCTTCAACCCATATTTTTCAGGATAACGGGTAGCAAAAACGATATCGGCGATATACTGCTCAATTTTTTCATCCAAATACACCTGACGAACCACCCTGCGCGCCTCAAGAATGTCATCCGCACGCAAGATCGGACGTACTTCCATCTTCTCACCGCTGATGTTCTGACGGATGATCTTCTTTTCCTCTTCCAACTTCGGATAGTCAATCAGCACCTTCAGCATGAAACGGTCAACCTGGGCTTCGGGCAACGGATAAGTACCTTCCTGCTCAATCGGGTTCTGGGTAGCCATTACGAGGAACGGACGAGGAAGTTCAAAGGTATCCTTGCTCAGTGTCACCTGACGCTCCTGCATGGCTTCAAGCAAGGCACTCTGCACTTTGGCAGGAGCACGGTTTATTTCGTCGGCCAGCACAAAATTGGCAAATATGGGACCTTTCTTCGAAATGAATGTTTCGTCCTTCTGACTGTAAATCATGGTACCCACCACATCGGCAGGCAGCAAGTCGGGAGTGAACTGGATACGACTGTATTTGGCATCAATCAGCGATGCAAGGGTTTTGATAGCAAGCGTCTTTGCCAATCCCGGCACACCTTCGAGCAGAATGTGTCCATCCGACAACAATCCTATCAGTAATGATTCCACCAAATGTTTCTGTCCTACGATGACTTGATCCATACCCGCCATCAGATTGGTGACAAACGCGCTTTGACGTTCTATTCGTTCATTAAGTTCACGAATATCAATAGCTTCAGCCATAATTACTTATATTTTTAAATTTCATTTTCTTCTAATGCAAGCGCAAATTTACTACATTTTCCGCATTGTTCCAATTCATTTTATCATTTTTAAGGATTTTATCATCCCGCAATAATATCGGAACACAACTGACACAACAGTTCCCATAGCGAATCCGTAAGCGAACGACACAAAAAAAAGAGTCCACCGAATGTTCAATGGACTTCTTCTCCGTGTCGGGGTGAAAGGATTCGAACCT
>DCGR01000065.1:31085-79531 GCA_002315285.1 Bacteroides sp. UBA1773
GACCCCCTGCTCCCAAAGCAGGTGCGCTAACCGGACTGCGCTACACCCCGTTTCCTCTCGGAAAGCGGGTGCAAAGGTAGCACATTAATTTTAACCGACCAAACATTTTGACGAAAAATCTCTTATTTTTCAACTTTCACTGTCGAACGGTCGCTGTATAGCTTGGGATGGACTGCCGGAGTGTAATGTTGGTAGTGTAAGCCGTCTGTCACCAAATCGATCACATTGTTTGCCGCACTCAGGAAATCAGTGACGGTTTTCACTGTCACATTTCTGAATTCCACGCCACGCACTGGCTCACGCGCATCACCAAGAATTTCGTAAATGACCTGGGTGTTGTCGCACGTGACATTACTGACATGGATATCTCCGATGCGCGTGATTCGCTCCTCGTAAGTAGGCACCAATGCGCGCCACTGATACATCACATCAGTATAAACAGCCAATACGCGAAGTGTGTTATGTGTTTGAATATCATCTACATAGATTCCTTCTACGAATCCGCCTCGTCTATGATTGGTCTTAATCTGCAACACCTGTTTGACAGCACCCTGCGAATGACAATGACTCATGAACACATTGCGCACACCTCCGCTCAACTCACTGCCAATGCCCAAAAGGGCATGACCATTCACGATGGTGCAATTACGCACCACAATGTCCTCAGTAGGTGTATTGAGTCGCCACGCGTCACGATTCCTTCCACTCTTGATCACCACAGCATCATCTCCCTGGTCAAACTCACAATTCTCGATAATAAAATGCCGACTCATCTCGATATCTATGCCATCGTTGTTGTGGCCATGTGCATACACCTTCACACCATTCACGTATCCATCACGACACAACAACATATGAATGGTCCAAAAAGGACTGTTCTCTATTTGAAACTGTTCAAGGCGTACATTGGTGCAGCGGTTGAATTGTATGAGTTGTGGACGCATATGAGCCTCACCATCTGTCATGATGCGCTTTTCGACAGGCACATCGGTAGCCGCCATCGCATAAAGTTGGGTAGATGCTTCAAGATGAGCTTGCGGACGTTCGGACCAGACAGTCCAAGTGTCCATAAGCGAACGAAGCTTACCAGAACCCGTAATGGCAATGTTCTGACAGTCGAACGCATAGATAAGCGGTGAATAGTTCATACACTCCAACCCCTCCCACGACGACTGCACCGCTGGCAGATAATCGTTGGGGTCATCGGAAAACACCAATGTGGCACCCTCACTGAGGTACAGATTCACATTCGAACGAAAATGGATGGCTCCTGTAAGCCACTCACCAGCAGGTATGACTATTCTTCCTCCTCCCGCACGATGAGCCTTCTCCATGGCCACAGCAATGGCATGGGTGACACTTCCCTTATCTCCCTCACGAGCGCCATAACGCGTAATAGGAAAATCCCTATCCGGAAAACGATAGAGCTCAATAGGGCTCATGGGGAAAGGTGCGTCAGCATGAATGGTTTGAGCCCACAAACACTGGATCGAACACCACACGATTACAACGAAGAGCATGAATTGTTTCATAAAACATCAATAAAAAAATTTTAATGCGCAAATATAACATTTAATTTGTATCTTTGCCAAATTGAAACAAAAGGAAATTAAAAATACAAACAAACAGGCAATCCACAAAAGAAAAAGCCAGACATGCACATAATTGATTTGATAGTGTTCTTGTTGTTCACAGGCGGAATAGTCGTTTTCGGTTGTTCTTTCTGGCGCAGACAATCATCGGCCGATGCCTATACGGCAGGCGGTCGCTCATTTCCCGGTTGGGTGGTGGGCATGAGCATTTTCGCCACCTACATCAGCAGCATCAGCTATCTGGGTTATCCCGGCAAAGCCTTTGCCACCAATTGGAATGCATTCGTGTTCAGCCTTTCCATACCCATTGCCTCCTGTTTTGCGGCCAAATATTTCGTACCTTTCTATCGCAACCAGGGCAGTGTATCAGCCTATGCGTTTCTGGAAGAACGCTTTGGCGCTTGGGCACGCATCTATGCCAGCATTTGCTACCTGCTCACTCAAATAGCCCGCATGGGCAGCATTCTCTACTTGTTGGCCTTGCCCATGTATGTGTTGATGGGATGGAACATCCAACTGGTCATCATCCTCACCAGCATAGCCATCATTGCCTATGCCGTACTGGGCGGACTAAAAGCCGCAATCTGGACAGAGGCCGTGCAAGGAATCGTGCTGATAGGCGGCGCACTGGTGTGCTTACTGATTCTTCTGTTCTCCATGCCGGAAGGTCCGCAACAAATGTTTCAAATGGGTTGGGAAGCAGGCAAGTTCAGTCTGGGTAGCATGGAAAGCAGCTTGGGAGAAAGCACATTCTGGGTGTGTTTGGTGTATGGCATATTCATTAATTTACAAAACTATGGCATAGACCAAAACTACGTGCAGCGCTATCATGCGGCCAAAAGCTTGAAGGAAGCCAAGTTCTCCGCACTTTTCGGAGGCTATCTCACCATTCCCGTCAACATCGTGTTCTTTATGATCGGTACCTCCCTATGGGCTTATTATCAAGTGCATACTGGCGACATCAATACCGAAATGGTCCAAAAGCCCGACTACGTGTTCCCTTATTTCATAGTAAACGAACTGCCTGTGGGACTTGTCGGCTTGCTTGTCGCGAGCATTTTCGCAGCAGGCATGAGCACGGTGGCCACAAGCATCACCAGTTCATCGACCATCATTCTCACCGACTACTACAGGCCCATGCGCAAACAGTGCACCGACAACGAAAGCTTATGGACCTTGAAGATATCAAGTGCGGTTGTCGGTGGCTTAGGCATCGCAGTGGCACTTGCCATGTTGAGCGTCGAGAACATCATCGACGCTTGGTGGAAGCTATCCAGCATCTTCAGTGGCGGCATGTTAGGATTGTTCTTTCTGGGCTACCTGTCAAAACGTGTGGAACGGATGGAAGCGGGTATTGCCGTAGCCTGCGGAGTCGTGGTTATCGGGTGGATTTCGGCATGGAAATACGTAGGACTTGACAATCCCCACATCCACGAAAACCTGAGCATCGTATTCGGCACTCTCACCATCTTCCTGGTGGGTTTGCTACTGTCTATAATCATCGGCAAACGAAAAAAATCAAACAACAATTAATTATTAACTTTTTCACAAAGAATCATCATGGAAAAAAATTATCCGAAAATCGGCATTCGTCCCATCATCGACGGACGTCAGGGACCTCTGAAACTGAGAGACTCACTGGAAGATCAAGTAATGGCAATGGCTGTGGCCGCCAAGGAATTGTTTGAGAAAAACCTGTTCTACTCCGACGGCACACCCATACAGGTAGTCATCGCCGATTCATCAATTGGTCGCGTACCCGAATCGGCTGCATGTGCCGACAAGTTCAAACGCGAGAATGTGGCAGTCACCCTTTCCGTAACACCATGTTGGTGCTATGGATCAGAAACGATGGACATGGATCCAACCACCATCAAGGGAGTATGGGGCTTCAACGGAACAGAACGTCCGGGTGCCGTATATCTGGCATCAGTACTTGCCACGTATGCCCAAAAGGGCTTACCCGCATTCGGCATTTACGGCCATGAGGTGCAGGATCGGGAGCAGGTGACCCAGATTCCAGCCGACGTACAGGAAAAACTGCTGCGTTTCGGGCGTGCCTCCATTGCTGTGGCCCAAATGCGTGGAAAGAGCTATCTACAGATTGGTTCACAGTGTATGGGCATCGGCGGTTCCATCATCGACCAGGCTTTCATGGAAGAATACTTGGGTCTGCGCGTGGAATCGGTGGACGAAGTGGAAGTGTTGCGCCGTATGGAAGAAGGCATCTACGATGAGGAAGAATATCAGAAAGCACTGGCTTGGACCAAGGCACACTGCAAGGAAGGTCGTGACGACAACCCGGAGAATGTGAAGTTCACTCCCGAACAAAAGGAAAAGCAATGGGAATTTACCGTGAAGATGTACATCATCATCAAGGACCTGATGCGTGGCAATCCAAAATTGCCAGACATTTTCGATGAGGAACGGTTCGGACACAATGCCATTGCGGGTGGCTTCCAAGGACAGCGCCAATGGACCGACCATTGGCCCAACTGCGACTATCCGGAGGCATTCCTCTCATCGACCTTCGACTACGCAGGTGCTCGCGAACCTTACACACTGGCTACCGAGAACGATGTGCTGAACGGCTTGGGCATGCTCTTCATGCGCTTGCTGACTGGCCGCGGACAGATCTTCGCCGACGTGCGTACCTTCTGGTCGCCCGAAGCCACAAAGCGTGTCACCGGCTACGACCTCAACGGCAAGGCCTTGGCCAATGGTGGCATCATCCACTTGCTCAACTCTGGCGCAGCCTGCCTCGATGCTTGTGGTGAATGCCGCGACGAAAAGGGTGAGCCCATCATGAAGAGATGGTGGGAAGTGACCGATGAGGACATTGAGAAGATGACCAAGGCCACCGTATGGTGCGAAGCCGGTTTCGACAACTTCCGTGGCGGTGGCTTCTCCAGCCATTATGTCACACGTGCCGAAATGCCTGCCACCATGATCCGCCTGAACCTGGTAAGAGGTTTGGGGCCAGTGCTGCAGATTGCCGAAGGATGGACAGTGAACCTGCCCGACGATGTGACCGACACACTGATGGAACGTACCAACCCCACATGGCCCTGCACATGGTTCACACCGCGTTGCAACGGCATAAAAGGCAATGCCTTCGAAAACGCTTATTCCGTAATGAACAATTGGGGAGCTAACCATGGTGCCATCTCGTATGGCCACATCGGTGCCGATCTGATTACCCTATGCTCCATGCTACGCATTCCTGTTTGTATGCACAATGTTCCAGCTGACGACATATTCCGTCCGGCTGCATGGAACGCTTTCGGCATGGATAAGGAAAGTGCCGACTATCGTGCATGTGCGAACTATGGTCCGATGTATAAGGTTGTAAGATAATCCACATGAAAGACAAGGTCAGAGTCATCCCGACATCGCTGCTGTTCCCATTCATACTGGTAACATCATTGTTTGCCCTATGGGGGTTTGCCAACGACATTACGAACCCCATGGTGGCTGCGTTCAAGAACATCCTGCTGATTTCGAATTTCGAAAGCTCATTGGTGCAGTTCGCCTTTTATGGCGGTTATTGCCTCATGGCCATTCCGGCAGCCATGTTCATCAAGCGCTACAGCTACAAGACGGGTATTCTGGTTGGCTTGGGTCTGTATGCCATCGGTTGTTTCCTGTTCATTCCAGCAGGCAACGCCATGGCATTCTGGGCTTTTCTGGTGGCATATTTCATCATGACATGTGGCTTGTCGTTTCTTGAGACAACATCCAACCCCTTCATTCTCTCCATGGGGCCGGAGGTTACCGCCACACGCCGCTTGAATTTCTCACAAGCTTTCAACCCGATAGGATCGCTCACCGGCATGTTGGTGGCCAAAGAATTCATATTGGCCAAGCTCAACCCTGCCACCGAAGCCGATCGTCTGGCATTGCAGAGCACCGACCAGCAAGCATTGGCAAGCATCCAGAGTGCCGACCTGGATGTAGTGAGCGGGCCTTACATCCTATTAGGCGTAGTAGTATTGGTATTCTTCATTGTGTTCTTGATTTCACGGTTGCCCAAGGAGCAAAAGGCCAACACCTCCGTTCCAGAAAACTCCAACAAAGCCACATTCAAGCGCCTGCTGGGCAGCAAGCGTTATGTCACCTCCGTATTGGCACAAACCTTCTATGTAGGTGTACAGATTATGGTTTGGACCTTCATCATCCAATATGCCGAGCTGGAGTTGGGCATGTCGAAAGCCGAGGCACAGGGTTACAACATGGTAGCCATGGCCATATTCGTGTCGTGTCGTTTCATCTGCACTTACCTGCTGAAATTCTTCAAGCCAAGCGTATTGTTGGCCTGCCTGGCATGTGGAGGCATGGCGTTCACATTAGGTGCCATCTTCATCCATGGCATCGTGGGCCTCTATTCACTGGTAGCCATTTCAGCGTGCATGTCGCTCATGTTCCCCACCATCTATGGCATTGCCCTGAACGGATTGGGTGACGATGCGAAGTTGGGTTCAGCCGGATTGATTCTGGCCATTGGTGGAGGTTCCATCCTGCCTCCACTGCAAGGATTGCTCATCGACAAGGCCGACTGGTTTGGCGAAATGCTTTCATCCGTGCGTGTATCGTTTGTACTGCCCCTATTGTGCTTCCTCTTCATCATGCTGTATGCACTGAATTGCTACCGCATGGCAAGAGCAGCAAAGTAAAGGTCATCACAATCCCAAACAACTAATGAGGGCGAAACTCAAGATCCATAGAGTTTCGCCTTCTTGTTTTTTTATTCCGACATTACGTTGGCTTGAAAGAAAAACGTATCTTTGCCGAAACGTTTTTCCCAAATGACAGACAACGACTCTCAGCAACCAGCACGTACCTACATTGCAATCGACCTGAAAAGTTTCTTTGCAAGTGTGGAGTGTGTGGAACGTCAGCTCGACCCACTCACCACCAATTTGGTTGTAGCTGATGCCAGTCGTACAGAAAAGACCATTTGCCTGGCTGTCACGCCATCGCTCAAAGCCCATGGCATAGGTGGTCGTGCCCGGTTGTTTGAGGTAAATCAAAAAATCCGCGAAGTGAACTTTGCCCGGTTATCAAAACTTCCGGCACGACAATTTGCAGGCAAGTCGGCTTCAAGCATTGAACTCGAAGCACATCCCGAATGGGAAATAGACTACATTACAGCTCCTCCCCGCATGGCATACTACATCGAATACAGCACTCGCATTTACGATATCTATCTCCATTATATCGCACCAGAAGACATACATGTTTATAGCATCGACGAGGTATTCATTGATGCCACCAATTACCTAAGTGCATATAAAATGACAGCCCACGAACTGGCCATGACCATGATTCGCGATGTGTTGACACACACCGGTATCACAGCTACAGCTGGAATCGGCACCAATCCATATCTTTGCAAAGTAGCCATGGACATTGTGGCCAAACATATTCCAGCCGACAAAGATGGAGTGCGCATAGCCGAACTCGACGAGCTATCGTACAGGCAGCTGCTATGGAACCACAAGCCGATTACCAATTTCTGGCGAGTAGGTAAGGGAATAGCTGAAAAACTCCAAATGTATGGTATCGACACCATGGGCAAGTTGGCCCATTTCTCACTGCAACACGAGGATTGTCTCTATGGCATGTTTGGTGTAAACGCGGAATTACTCATCGACCACGCCTGGGGATGGGAACCGTGCGACATGGCAAGCATCAAGGCATATCGCCCAGAGGTGAATTCGCTCAGTAACGGACAAGTGTTTTCGTGCGCCTATAGCGCGAAAAAGGCACGTGTAGTAGCACAAGAAATGGCAGATGCCGCAGCCCTCAATTTGGTTGACAAGCATTTGGTCACCAATCAACTGGTGCTGACCGTAGGCTACGATGTGGAGAATCTCATCAATCCAGACATTGTAGCACAATATCACGGTGAAATTCACACCGACTATTATGGCCGCCGAGTGCCCAAGCACGCCCACGGCACATTCAACCTGCAACAATACACTTCTTCATCACGACTCATGACAGAAGCAGTGACAACTATCTTCGACCGAGTTGTCAACAAGAACCTACTGATCCGACGGCTTAATCTGTCCATCAATCATGTAATCAACGAACATTCCATCAAGCCAACCTCTTCTCAACCTATACAACTCGACTTGTTTACTGACTATGATGCCCAACATGAACAATGTCAAGTCATAGAGAAAAAGCGAGTAAAGGAACGTAAAATGCAAGAAGTCCTACTTGACATCAAGAAAAAATACGGGAAGAACGCTATTTTGCGTGGGCTGAACTTCGCAGAGGGAGCCACAGCCCGCGAACGTAACCAACAGATTGGAGGACACAAAGCATGAACGACAATTTCGACGACATCATTCTCCTGCCACACTATGAGCCTAAGCAGCACCCCCGTATGTCAATGATGAGCAGAGCTGCCCAATTTGCTCCGTTTGCGGCCTTGACTGGTCACAATGATGCGATTCAAGAAACCGGCAGATACACTGAAAGTCCGATGGCACTGAATGGGCGCGATAATTCATTATTGAATGCACGATTATCAGTGTTAAGCCAACGAATCATCGAAGAACCAGAAGTGACTTTGACTTGTTTTGTCCCTGACAAGAAGAAGACAGGCGGTTCATTTCAGACCATGGGCGGTCGTTTGAGACGAATCCATGAACATACTCATGAGTTGATGTTGACCGATGGCACTCTCGTTTCGTTAGAGTCATTACTCTCCATCGATAGTCCCCTATTCGATTGAAGTAATCACGACACTCTACAGTATCAGCCTGATGCCAGCACTCAGCGTGCGTGCCGCACCCCAATAGCCAGTAAAGGAATCCTTATCGTGTGTGCTGCCGTCAGTGCCACGTTCGATGTACCAGGCATCAAACAGATTACGACCATCAATGAAGAAGTTTATCCGCAATCGTTGGCTCACATTTCCTTCCCATCCCACAATAGCATTCACCAAATGATAAGAAGGTAGCAAATATGAGTCACCAGTATTGCCATTCATACGACTAGATGGCTCGAAATCGGCGTACATACGTGCATTGTACTCCCATCCGGCATGAAAGTATGTTCCCTTCTCACTACGAGCATCAATAGAGGCTCCACACTGACTTTGGGGAGCATCGCCCACATGCAGGCCATCGCACGAAATAGAAAACTGTTGCAAGGTAGCACCACTATACGTATCATAAATAATCGCGTTCCCCGCACTCTTCCATCGCCACGAGGCCATCATGGCATGCCACGATGCACTGAGCCAAGGAGTAAGACGTTGTCGAAGATTCCATTCCACCCCTAGGTGGAGAGCATTGAGACCATCAATCTGATATTTCTCGGCTTCGGCATCGGCACGCTTGGCAGCACTCACGGTGAGTGTCTTGTTGCGCCACGAAGCGACATAACCTGACAATTCCATGTGTCCTCCTTCCCAATGGTGTCGCCACCCAAGTTCAGCCATCAAATTAGTCTCGTTAGTAATGTCGTGGGTGATGGAGAGATCACTTGAAGCCAAAAACACATTAGCGTATGGAAGTCGTGAATTAAGACCTGCATTGGCATATAGCGAATGGCTTGAGTTGATTGTCCAAAGCACACCACCCTTCACACTAGCTCCCCAGCCATGGGCCCATGCCGAATGTTGCTGAGCCACAAAATCGTGCCGACGATAGTTCCCATTGAACACCGACACTCCCACATTTGCAGTCACGCAAGCGTCATGATACCTTCCCTGCACGAAACCCGAAGCATGATGGGTGGTACGTCCGTACCGAGAGCCTACGTAGTCACCCATACCAAGCGTGTTCTTGCTGGCAGGATCGACAAAACAATTACCGCCAAGCAGATTCATGATCTTCATTTCCGACCATGTGTCATAGTACTGATATTGCAAACCAGTACTCATCACCAAGCTTTCGTTGGGTTTCATTTCACCTGATACAATACCACCTGCCTGCGTATGTCCCGACAAGTAGTCTATCATTACATTCTTCGAAATGCCAGTCTCCTTGTTTTCAGCCACCACTTTGTCGAAATCAATATGTCCATCGGCAGTTTGATGCTTGATGATGGAAGGAATGCCCGAAGTAAAATCATTGTATGTGCTACTTCCTCCCCCATCAGCCAAAGCGAAGTAGAGCGAATTCTTCATGGAAAAACACTCTCCGTCCATCAGATGCTGCAACGTGAAGTACGGTTTTACGTAATGGTTATGGCCAATGCTATAAGGTTTTCCATTGAGCCATCCCCAATTTTTGGAGTAGTCCCGTCCATGAGCATTTGTTTCGTCATAAGTCAGCTCCGTGTTTCGCTGGTCTCGCCGCTCTGGCGAACCGATAGCCGTGAATATGAGCGTATTGTTCCCATCCAACACCTTGTTCACCGAAAGCATGTATGCCAATGCGTGGACATCCGTGCACTCCACATAGCCCGAACCCTCCATCCATGAGAGGTTCGCATCCACACTCCATCCCTTGCGAAGCCTACCAGTGGAATGAGAGAGAGTGGTTTTCGTCGTTCCCCATTGTGTGTGCGACACCCCCAGTTCCGTGTGAGGCTGCGAGGAAGCATTCTTCGTCACAATGTTCACCATTCCTCCCATCGCACAGTCGGCCAGCATGGAGGCTCCCAGCCCCTTCTGCACCTGCACGGAGTAAGTTGCATCGGTAAGCCCCATCCAGTTGCTCCAGTACATCGACCCAGAGGTAAGGCCCTGAATGGGAATGCCATTCAGCATGATGGCAATGTTGTCCTGTTTGAAACCACGCATGTTTAGAGTCGCGTCTCCATAGCTACCTGTCGATGCTGTAGCATATACACCAGGAATACCCCTGAGCAGTTCCAAATAGTTCGGTGCCGTTTGGTTTAGCCTTACTTTCTCGGGCGAAATTGTAGTAAGATTGAGCGGAGTCCGATTGGCATCAGCGAAATGCGCTTTCACAGTTATCTCTTGTAGGACAAACACACTGTCGAGCATCCATGTCTTTTCTCTCTCCACACTATCAGTCCCCCAAGCTCTCACATCCCCATTGCCTGTCTGTGCAAAAAGCAGTGAAGGAAGAATTGTGACACCTAAAACAAAAACAAAAAACCTTTTTCTCATTTTGAAAAGCCTTCAAATCATTATTCCATAGGCACAACAATCCAAGGCATCACACGAAGGAAACCCATTGAAGGATATTCCTGTCCAAATCTTCTTTCATCCAGACTATGACTGTCGGTACCGTAGTTTCATCGGTTCGTGCCACTTGCGATGGCTCGCGGACTATTACCGCCGATCGGGATTTTCACCCTGCCCTGAAGAGTTTTGCACCGCAAAGATATGAATTTAATGGTAACCATACACAAAAAAAGAGATTTTTCAATGGAGACATTCTTGATAATGGAAACTACACGTTGCATCTCATTATCACATGAAAGCACCATAGACACATGGATATTGACTTTTGCCACCGTTGAAAGTCACATTTTTTGCCATTAATCCGTGTATATACCATCGAAATAGCTTATCTTTGCTCCATATTTGATTAGCATTTTACTTCATGGGAAAATACCAAGCACAAGCCATCGACCCGCAAGCATACCGAATGAGTGGAGAAGGTGCCAATGGAACAAGCTACGACAGTATGACCGATGACGACATGATGGTGAAACTCTACAATGAAAGCTATCCCATCAATGCCATCAAAGCCGAACTGGAAGCGGCACGGAAAGTGTTCCGGTTGGGCATTCCTTCGCCAGAGCCTGGCGAGTTGGTTACCGATGGCAAACGATATGGCATAAGTTTCAAGAAGATAGCCGGCAAACGGAGTTATTCACGCATGATAGCCGATGAGCCACAACGCACCGAAGAACTGACACGCGAGTTCGCACGTTTCTTCCGTCAACTACACGCAAGAACCTGTGAACCAGGATTCTTCCCCGATGCACGTCGTCAGTTTCTCCAAATGCTGGAAGCCGATAGGATATTCAATGATGCCGAGAAACAAAAAATAGCCGATTTCATCGAATCCGTTCCCTACACCCCCAATCTGCTTCATGGCGACATGCACATAGGCAATGTGATAAGTACCCTACCCAAGGGGGCACCATTGTCGGCACCACACGACATTTTTTTCATCGACCTCGGATATTTTTCCCAAGGCAATCCTTTGTTCGATTTGGGAATGATGCGCATTATTTGCAAAACCAGCCACAACGATTTTCTCATTCCAAACATGCATATCAATAGCAATCATGCAAATAATGTATGGGAATATTTTGTGGACGAATATTTCCAAGGCACAAAAAATCCGGCCGAAGCCGATGAACTTGTATGCCCCTACGAAGCGGTGAAACTATTGCTCGTAGATTACAATTTAGGAGACCAAAGAATGGATGAACACTACATCTCGTTCATACGTGAGACATTGCTGTAAGGCTTATCTCAACTCTATTACGTGAACATCATTTTCATAAACATCATTTCAATAACAACATGAAAAAATCACTTCTTTTCCTACTCCTCATCTGCTCCATCAGCACCTTTGCCTGGGAGCGTGAGAAAGTGTGGCCCGCTGGCAAGATGCCTCATGCGCAGGGTCACCAAATTGCGGCAATGACTGACGAGGTCAAGGCCAAAGGTTTCAACAACGACGACCACCGCGTGGCCTATCTGGAATGGTTCGAGGCTCCAGCCAAGAATGTCCGAAATGGCGGCTGCATGATTCTTATCTCTGGCGGTGGCTATTTCAATTGCTGCGATGTAGGCCTCATCGACCTCTGGCATAAGGAATTCACCAAGCTTGGATTCCAGTGTGTGAACTTTGTGTATCGTACTCCCCGCCCCGATAGGCTGCCCATTTTCCAAACAGCCTGGGAAGACGGACAGCGTGCCGTGCGCATGGTTCGCAGCGAGGCTGCCAAACGTGGCTTCGACCCCGAGAAAATCGGTACTGTCTCCATGTCGGCAGGTTCTCACCTGGCACTCATGCTTGCCACCAGTTCGCAAACGCCGGCCTACGAAAAGGTTGATGCACTTGACGATGTTCCCTGTCACATCAACTGGGCCATCGTAAACGCTCCTGCTTACGCCACCACCGATGGCGAGACCGGTACGCCTGCCATCCGTCAGGGCTACGGATCGGATGTAAGACTGAGCAAAGTGTTCCAATTCGACGAGAAGACCTGCCCCATGAGTCTCCATCACGGCGGCAACGACATCTACACTCCCAATGCATCGACTTTAGTCTATCGCCAGTTGCGCCGTATGAGAGTACCTGCCGAGTTGCATCTTTACCCCGACAAGGGTCATGGCGCCTTCGGGCTGGAACGTGGCATCGAGTTCATGCGTCAGATGGGATTCCTTGGCCCGTTGGAGAAAGAAGTCGATCTGATGTCGCGCTACGACAACGACAACGCCCGCGCGGAGCACACGACCGAAGATGTATGGCCCGAAGGAAAAACTCCAGACCTGCAAGCCGAACAGTGCAAGCCATACCTTGAATGGCACATACCCGCCGTGCTGAGAACCAAGGCCATCCAAATCATCTACTCAGGTGGAAGCTACACAGGCAACTCACCCGACGGCTTTGAAGTGGCACCAGCGCGCCGCTACCTCAACGAACAGGGCATGACCGTAGTCACGCTGAAATACCGCACACCACGCCCAGCCAAGCTGTCCAAGCACACCACCGCATGGGAAGACCTGCAACGCGCCATCCGCATCGTGCGCAGCGAAGCTGTCGCACGCGGACTCGACCCCGACCGCATTGGCATCATGGGAAGTTCAGCTGGCGGGCATCTCACGCTGATGGGTGTCACCTCATCGCGTCACCAGTCCTATCTCCCCATCGACGACCTCGACAAAGTATCGTGCAAAGTGCAATGGGGCATTGGCATCTATCCGGCATACGCGCTCACCGATGGTTTGGAGCATAACAACGACCTTGGAGGCAATGAGGACAGTGCCACACTTGCACCTGAATTCTCGTTCGATCTCGACACTGCCCCCATGCTATTCATCCACGGCGATGCCGACGGATGGGCTGCCATGAATTCCGTGAAGACTTGGGAAAAAATGCGCAGCATGGGCATCCAGAGCGAGCTTCACACGCTTGCTCGCCGTCCACACTGTTTCCAACGTACGGCAGCACCTGGAACAGGCAGCTACACCTATCTCGAACGCATCACCGAGTTTCTCACTGCCAAGGGATTCAACAAGTAGTTCTATAGCATTTTTCATGTAAGTGAAAAACCCAATCCAAAGCCATGGATGATACACAAGTCTTGTTACTGAAGTTTCGATGGAACTACAGTAACAAGACTTTAAACAATCTCCTCTAATAACCACACGTCCCCTCACGGAGATACCGGGAATAAAAGGCACTTGAATGCCAAACACATACCTTGCTATATGTGGACGGAACAGCCTACGAACAACAATGTCATTGGTGATGTAGCCAATGATGCCTCCTCATACAGGAACTATTATGTACGAAAGTTCAAGAACCATAATTCAATCTCTCATTTCAATGTCATATTCGACAAGATTTAGTACAACAGGCCAAACATCCATAATGGTATCTTGTTGCCGTAACCAATCTCCAAATCGTTGGCTACCACATAGCTGTTGGGGATATCTTTAATCTGAGTGAATTTCTTGTTTTTGCCTCCAACTTCAAACAACAAGGTGTCATCAACCAGGAAATCACCTTGCTGTGGCATACATAGCTCATGGTTCAGAGCCAGCTGCGAGGCGAAATACGTTTCGCGAAGCGTTCCGGCATCAGCCTGCAAGGTCAGGGAGGCCATGAGGTTGGTGTTGTCGAAAAGTATTTTTTCAGGCTTGGCAAGCATCTTCATTCCTGTCTTTGACGAGAACATTCTGCGAATGACGGCTGCCTTGTCCATCAAATCAAGCAGTTTCAGCAATGTGTTGCGCGAAACAGACAGCGTTGCCGTCAGGTCAGAGATATTCAAGGTGTATGGGGCACGTTCTGCCAGTACTCCCAACAGCTGCTTTGCCTTATACACAGACTCATACTCTATGCCACTGACAGCAGGAATCTCGTTTTCGATGATAGTGGCCACCACCTGCTGGAGCCTGTCCGAGAAGCCATCTCCCTCCTCCTTATAGAAAGGATAATATCCGTGGTTAAGGTACTTGTCGAAATACTGCAGGGGCTTGATCTGCGAAGTAATACTGCCGGCAAGAATACCATGTTCATTCAAGAGTTGGTTAAGAGATAATACTGACAAATCAGCTACTCCCTCCAACAGGAGATATTCACGGAAAGACAATCCGTTCATGACATATTGCCTGCAACGTCTGGACATATCCGCCGGCAATTTCTCCAGTTCAAGCATGTTTGAGCCCGTAACCACAACATGAAGCTGAGGATAGGAGTCATAGATATTCTTCAGTTGCCGATCCCAATCCTTGAATTTATGTATCTCATCCAGAAACAGGTGCGTCCCTCCGTGCGCCTGATGATGATCAGCCAAGTCGATCAGATTGTTGGTAGAGAACCAGATATGATCCACCGAGGCATAAAGGGCCTTCTGTGGTTGTTTGAACGACTCCTTGATATGCTGTAGCAACAGCGTGGTCTTGCCCACCCCCTTGGGGCCCTTAATCATTATGAGCCTGTTGTCCCAATTGATTTGCGAATAAAGATATCGCTTGAACCTTGACTTTGTTTCCGAAAGAAGGCGGATGTGTGTGGCAAACAGTCTGTCCATAACAATGTTATTTCTGTGAATGATGGCGCAAAGATAGTAAAATCCATCATTCAAAAGAAAATAAATTATAGCATTTTTTACTTTTGAATGACGAAAACAGCACAATTATTGACTTTTGGATGACAATTTTGCCCAAGAATCCACAAACGGAACCTTTTATTTAGGCTGTTAAGTGATGGTTCAATGATAGGTTGTTTTTTTAAATCATCACTAAGCCATCGGCTTGGGAAATGGTCGGAAATCCTCATTCGGTTATTTCAAGGTACGGAAATCCGACATCACTGTAAGCCCTACGACGAACATCAAGGAAAAATAGTCTGAAAATCGTGACCATAAAGAAATGCTTGGCTCGACACCCTGTAGTATTTGCTCCCGAAAAAATGCCCGACCAATGAAAAAGCCGATTCATAGGACCCACCTTCTTGAAAAAAATCATATATTTGCAGCCATGAACAACAAAAATTGGATTGACAGGTTCTCTGAATGGCGTCAACAACACGTCAATGAGAAAAATTTCATACTGATACTCAGTTTTCTGGTGGGTATCGGTACGGCATTGGCCGCAGCACTACTGAAGTTTCTTGTAGAATGGATCAAGACATTCCTTACGGACAACTTCGATGCCCAAGGTGTGAACTGGCTGTATCTGGTTTACCCCGTAGTCGGCATCTTGCTCACGGGCCTTTTCATCCGTTTCATCGTGAAAGACGACATCGGACATGGTGTGACGAAAATCCTCTATGCCATTTCCCGACGCCAGAGCCGTATCCGCCGTCACAACATGTGGTCGTCGGTGTTCGCTTCGGCCATCACCATCGGTTTTGGTGGATCGGTGGGAGCCGAGGCCCCTATCGTGCTCACCGGATCGGCCATCGGATCGAACCTGGGCAGCCTGTTCCGAATGGAACACAAGACACTCATGCTACTCGTAGGTTGCGGAGCCGCTGGTGCTGTGGCTGGCATCTTCAAGGCCCCCATTGCAGGATTGGTGTTTGTGTTGGAAGTGCTGATGATAGAACTGACCATGAGCTCGCTGGTGCCACTGCTGGTGTCGAGCATGACAGCGGCCACCGTATCATATCTCCTCACTGGCACCGAGGCAATGTTCTCCTTCCACTTGGAAGAATCCATGCAGCTCAACAAATACTTCTCCGTACTCCTCCTGGGCATTGTGTGCGGTATGGTTTCGCTTTACTTCACACGCGCCATGAACTCCGTAGAAAACGTGTTCCGACATTTCGACAACCCCTACGTAAAGTTTGGCATAGGAGCCACGATGCTGAGTGTACTCATCTTCCTCTTTCCTCCGCTCTACGGTGAAGGTTACGACACCATAGAGTTGCTGCTGAACGGAGTGAACGATGCGCAATGGGACACCGTCATGAACAACTCCATTTTCTATGGAGGAAATCTCATGCCCTACCTGTTGCTCATCATAGTCTTCAAGGTGTTTGCATCGAGTGCCACCAACGGAGGTGGAGGTTGTGGCGGTATCTTCGCGCCAAGCCTGTTTTTGGGTTGCATCACCGGATTCCTGTTTGCTCATGCCTGCAACACATTCATGCTCGAGCCACTCATACCCGACCACCTCTACGAGAAGAACTTTGCCCTGTTGGGCATGGCCGGACTGATGAGCGGTGTGATGCACGCGCCGCTCACCGGCATTTTCCTCATAGCCGAACTCACGGGAGGCTACGACCTGTTGCTGCCGTTGATGATCGTATCGGTGGGTTCGTACCTCACCATCATGTTGTTCGAGCCACACAGCATCTACTCCATGCGCTTGGCCAAGAAAGGGGAATTGCTCACACACCACAAGGACAAGTCCATCCTGACCCTGATGAACATGGAACAAGTGATAGAGCGCAACTTCAGCGTACTGAAGCCCAACATGGACTTGGGTGAGGTGGTGAAAGTCATTTCGAAAGCCAGCCGCGACATATTTCCCGTCACCGATGGTTACGGCTGCCTGCTGGGCATGGTGATGATGAACGACATCCGACACCTGATGTTCCGTCAGGAACTGTATCACACCTTCACCGTGAAACAGTTCATGCGCGAAGCTCCCATCCGGATCGCCATCGATGAGCCCATGGAACTGGTGATGAGGAAATTCGACGACAGCATGGCCTGGAATCTGCCCGTCACCGACTCCGAGCACCACTACATCGGCATGCTCTCACGCTCCAATGTGCTTACCATCTACCGCCAATACATGGTGGATTTCTCAGAAGACTAAAAGCATTCAGTGATGATTTTTTTACCAATGATTATATGAAGAAAGAGCAACTAAGAATTGTATATATGGGCACACCCGACTTTGCCGTCGAGAGCCTGCGCCGACTGGTGGAAGGAGGCTACAACATCGTGGGCGTTGTGACCATGCCCGACAAACCGATGGGGCGGCACGGCAGTGTGCTCCAGCCGTCGCCAGTGAAACAATATGCCGTGGGTCATGGACTGAAGGTGTTGCAACCGGAACGACTGAAGAATGAGACCTTTGTAGAAGAGCTGCGTTCGCTACAGGCCGACCTGCAGATTGTGGTGGCTTTCCGTATGCTGCCCGAGATTGTCTGGAACATGCCACGCCTGGGAACCTTCAACCTACATGCCTCCCTGCTGCCACAATACAGGGGAGCAGCACCCATCAACTGGGCTGTCATCAATGGCGACACCGAGACGGGCATCACCACATTCTTCCTGAAGCACGAAATAGACACAGGTGAAATCATCGACCAAGTACGCATACCCATCAACTCCAATGATGACGTAGAGGCTGTCCACGACCGTCTCATGATGCTGGGTGGCGATTTGGTGGTGAAAACTGTGGATGCGCTGCTCAACGGCACAGTGACCACCGTCCCGCAGGAAGAGCTGATGCACGACAATGAGCCACTGCGGCCTGCGCCAAAAATATTCAAGGAAACCTGCAAGATAGACTGGAGCAAAGGGGCGAAACGTGCCTATGACTTTGTCAGAGGCCTTTCGCCCTACCCTGCCGCATGGACCGAACTGGTGAACGAGAAGGGAGAACGACTCACACTGAAGGTTTTCAAGGCCAGCATGGAGTTGGATCCATCCACACAACATCCGACTGGCACATTGCTCACCGACAACAAAACCCATTTGAGCATTGCCCTGCCCGATGGCTACATCCACCTCGAAAGCCTACAACTGGCAGGCAAGAAACGCATGGATGTGCAGGATTTCCTGCGCGGATTCCGCTGCGATGGATGGAAGGTGGAGTGAATCGGTCCGTCCACCAACGCCCCCATGAGAGAAATCAAGTGCTTTTTCACACGAAACCTACAATAACACAAGAATGTCATGAAGACCAGGTTTTTACTGACGATGATGTTTGCCGCCATAATGTCACAAGGTTGCAAACGAGCCAAACCCATAGAGAAAATTGTGGCATGTGGCGACCGGACGGTTCTGATTGTCCGAATCAATCCTGACACACAACAGGGTGAGACAATATGGCAATGGGACTCTCCCGATGCAAAGGACCAGCTTCCTGCCGAATATCAAAACCGCCTGCGAAGCCTCGACGACTGCAAGGTGGTGAACGAAGGCAAGCAACTGCTCATCACCTCCTCATCGGATGCCGCCGTGCTACTCGACATCGCCACCAAAACACCCCTGTTCTACGCCCATGTACCGATGGCACACTCTGCCGAGATGCTTCCCGGCAACCGCATCGTTGTGGCCCTCTCCACGCATCCGCAAGGCAACAGCATAGAAGTATATGACGCCGACAAGTCGGAACAAGCATTGTTCCGCGATTCCCTCTACTCGGGTCACGGTGTAGTGTGGATGGACAAGCTACAGCGCCTCTATGCGCTGGGCTTCGATGAGCTGCGCGCATACACCTTGAAGAATTGGGATACGACATCGCCCGAGCTGGAATTGCGACAGACATGGGACTTGCCTACCGAAGGCGGCCATGAACTGAGTTTCGTGTCCGACCATGAGTTGCTCGTCACCGACCACCAAGGCATCTACATTTTCAACACCGACACACAACAGTTCAGTCCGTTCACCCTACTCGAAGGCATCAAGAACATCAAGTCGGCCAACTATTATCCCGCAACCAACCAAGTGGTCTATACGAAAGCCGAAATCAGTTGGTGGACCCACCATCTCTATTCCATGAATCCCGAATGGACCTTCACCAACGACAGCATCAAGCTCTACAAAGTACGCACCTTCGGTTGCTACTAAGTGACGTGTAACCCCCTACTTGACACCCTATCAAGCAGATTATCCAAATCCGACGACGAATATCAAGGAAAAACGCCCACTACCATCTTTGATCTTATGATCATGGCTCCAATCGAAGTCTAGGAACATTTTCTGACCGATGTATACTCGTGCTTGACAAATCCCTTTGGCATTCTGTCTGAAATACATATCTGAACTATTGGCATAACGAGGAAGATTAGTGTGGGTATCAGTAGAATCCTTCTTCTTTATCAAATGTCCAGTTACTCCATTTTCAGTTCCTTTTCTTCCTAAAGAAACATACTCTGATGAACGACCTACTTCATCGAGAGTAAAAAAAGTTAGCAGCATTTCCCATTATTATTGCTTTAAGTCATAGTTACGATTATAGTTAACATAAGCATAGTCTTTTTCGCGAAACCATTCAAACAAAGTGATGGCACGGTTAATAAAACCGATTTGTTTGGGTTAGTTCCTCAGAGGCTTGTCCACAGGGTTTGTCGGATGCGCCAGACAGAGACATCCGAGCATCTGGAGGTCACCGCTCCGGACATCTACGTCAGGGTAACCGTCAAGCACAACGTTAATAAAAGTATTAAAAGTGTTAATTACTATTCTACTTTTTACATACTTCCTGCATTCCGCATAAAGGGTAGAACAAATACCTTGCCCACCGCGATTTTGCAACGTCACATAAGAATTGCCTCAGTTTGTTTGAGTACTCATGCCATGTATTTCCTTGAATCATACGTTATGTTCCTTTGAATAATGATGTTACAACTTAGTCTTTCAGACATGCCAACGGGATGACCTTTACCCCGTCTGGGCGAGTGTAGGCGATGCTTCCTCCCGTCAAAATAATTAGGAGATCCGGCTCGCGTAGGGGAACCTGCTTTTCGACCTTGTTGTGTTCTTGTATGAGTTGCTTAAGTTCCAAAAGATGTGCTGCACCTTCATCTATTTCGGCACTGCCAAGTTTACACTCAATGAGAGCAAAACGACCATCCGATAGATGCAGGACTAGATCAGCTTCAAGTCCGTATCTATCATGATAGTAAGATAACTCCCCATCATGTGATGCTGAATAAACACGTAAATCACGAGCACACATCTGTTCAAAAATAAAGCCAAAGGTCTTGAGCTGGATTTTTAAAGCCTCTGGTGAAAGCCCCAATGCTGCAACTGCAACCGAAGGATCGCAGAAGGCACGCTTTGGGCGGCTCTGTATTGTTGACTTGCTTCTAATGGCTGGGCACCATGCATCAATATCGCGGATGACGAAAAGCTTTTCAAGTGCCGCCACATAACTTTCGAATGTAGGACGCGTACATTCTACATTGTCAGCGGCTGTTACATCTGCCAATATTGACGTTGTCTTTGCAAGAGTGGAGATATTTCTGGCATACGATTTGAGAATCATTTGCGCCAGTTTGGGGTTTCTTTTGACTCCGTCCACATGTGATATGTCTTTCTTATATACAGACTTTACATACTCCTTTGCCACGAGTAGCTTTGCCTTATCATCTTTTAGGTTCAATGTGGCAGGCCATCCACCTCGACACGCAGAGAAAATGATTTCCTCGACTCTTAACTCTGAATGAACAAAGATTTCCTTATCTGGGTTGTCAAACAAGTCCATCAAAGAAACAGAGCCATTAGATTCTCCATACTCCCAAAGACTCATTGGGAACATCTCCATACGTGATATACGCCCGGTGCCGCTGTGGTGAATCTTGCTTTCATCTACAGCATTTGAACCTGTTAGTATAAATTGCCCTGGTAAACCTCGTTCATCCACCTTAGTGCGAACTGCGTCCCACAACATTGGAGCATCTTGCCATTCATCAATCAAACGCGGCGTATCACCCTCCAGTAAAAACGAAGGCTTTGCCATCGCTGTAACCAAATACTCCTCACGATGGTCGGTGTCTTGCAAACTGATTACGCTCTTTGCCAACTGTTTGGCAGTAGTAGTCTTTCCACACCATTTGGGTCCCTCAATAAGCACTGCACCCATTGCGTTCAGATATGCCTTAAGCTGCACGTCAAAGATTCTATTTCGGTATGTCATAAATGTCTATCGTTATCTAAATAATTATATCTGGGCGCAAAGGTAACTGCTTTTCTGTGAATCACCAAAGATATTTTATATTTTTGACGTATTTTATTTTAAATTTTCGATGTATGTTATTTATATTTTTTGATGCAATCTGTTTAGCAGTTTTGCGAATCTCACCGACCAAATTTTGCGCACCATTTCTACAAGCCATCGTCTGTATTGTTGTCTGGCAGTGCGACGCGAGATATTGACCACATTTCCCAACTCTGGACAATGTTTCCCGATGTGGATTGACTTACCGCGACATTTACTGGGTTCGTCTTGTAATTCTACTGGGAACATTTCGTTTTTTCCCTTAGGTCTCCCGAAAAATTTACTGGGTGATGTTCATCGTTTCATGCCATGATACGATAGTATCATGGTTTTAGACGATGGTATCATGGCATGAGATGATGGTATCATGGCATGAGACAACTATGTTTTCCTGCAACATTGGTGGGCGGGTGGAGTATGACACACCGAGAGGTTGGCGCGGTAGGTGTCGATTTCCCTCTCCAAACATGTATGCGGTTTGAAATTGCACCATCAATTTGAAGGCCTTATCTTCACATCGTGGTTGCTCACAATGCGGATGCCCCTCATATCGACAGGGAGCGTTTCTGCGGCCGGTTGATGAAATTTGTACACCAGCACCTCATCCACCCCCTCGGGCACATTCACCACAAAGTTGTTGAAACTGATGTCGGGCAGAAATTTCCGACTCAGTTCGGGCCGGGAGTTTTTCTCCTCGTGCTGCAAGGCATCGCCACCATAGATGATGTAATTCTGGCTATGGGTCGCATTGAATATGCAATCGGAAAAAGACAGCTTGAAGTAAGTGTATGCATTGTATGAATACTCGAACAGCACCGGCCGGAAATCGGTGAACGTGCAATCGGTAAACGAAACGGTGCCAAACACCGATGAGAACTGATTGTACAACAAGCTGAAATGGCAACGCTCGGAAGCCACGTCACGACCATAGCAATGGATGTCGAAACGGTTGATGTCGCAATCGGTCAGCAACACCTGATGAAGGTTGTTGGTGCCAAACACACCCCACCTTGCACGGGCATACATCCGATTCACCTTCAAGTCGTAGATGGCGTTCAGGTTGATGCCGTAGCCATATTGCCCTTTCTGCGAATAGGTGCCGTTCACCGTGATGTGGTCGAGCATCACCTTGGCACAATAGTTCAGCTGGATGCACGCATCGCCATACATCACATCATCCGAAGGCGTGTTGACCACTATGTTGGAAAGACGTACGTGATACTGGTGATCCATACCTACCAAGTAGGTTTTCTGCGTAGAAGCCGCATCGCGGTTGAAAGTCAGGTTGCAGAATACCTTTTCGTGGGGTGTCACTGCGCAATAAGTGGCCTTCGGCTTGCTCGATGGAGTGGAATAACTCGCTACCGGGCCATTGAGGGCCTTGCCATCCTTCACCACCAGCATGTCGTGACGAATGGCACCGTAGGTGAATCCTTCGCGATTCCCAACCCAAGGCGTCTCATCGGTGACATCCACCAGATACAGCCCATGGGCCAATTCCATACGTTTGCGCAGATTGCCGCCATCGACCTCCTTGCCTGTTATGGCCATGTCAGTGGCCGACTGTGTCAGACGAAACAGACAAAGGGTCTTCTGATTGTTTCTTACCCGCAACGTGACTCCAGCAAAATCGGTATGATCGGTGAGTGGAATACTCTTCGCCTCGGCAGGGATGACAACCTCTATCGACGATATGCCCTGATAACTGACACCTGCTTTCTCTCGTACCGCTTCCTCGTGGGTTCGCATCAACACCTCGAACCGCTCCTCACCGCTTTTGGCCTCATCCAGTCCGAACTGCAAAGGAGAGATGACCTTGGCCTGGGCCAACATGCTTTGCCCGACAACAACAAGAAGGATGACAACAACTGATCTTTTCATTTTATCCAACAGGTTTGAATGGTTTACGTTTACATTATCGACACAAATATACAAACAAAAACGCTGACTCCGAAATAGTATTCATAAATTATCAGTACTTTTGCGCGATTTTATGAACACATTATTATAATCGCATGAAAAGATTGTTTTTTGTAATTGCCACAACCATGCTATTTGCTGGCTGTAGCGGCCCGAAGGAAGTGAAAGTGTACAACCAGGGCATCAACATCATCCCGACCCCAGTGGAACTGACCGAACAGGAAGGTTCATTCACGCTGAAGAAATCGACGCATTTCGTGGCCCATGACGAACAGGCACAAAAGGTGGCCAAGTTCTTCGCCGAAAAGCTGAAGGCTTCGACCGGCTATGAGCTACAATTGGCCGAAGGAGCCGACAACGCCATCAGCCTGGCCCTGACCGATGGCATGGAGCCTGAAGCTTACACCCTCGACGTGACTCCCACGGCTGTCAGCATCCAAGCCTCGACAGCTTCCGGCCTGTTCTATGGCATGCAGTCCTTCCTCCAGCTCCTTCCCGCCGAGGTGGAAAGTGCCACGATGGTCAACAGCGTGGATTGGACAGCCCCTTGCGTGTCTGTCAAGGATGCGCCGCGTTTCCATTGGCGTGGCTTCATGGCCGATGCCGGACGGCACTTCCAGAGTGTGGAGAGTGTGAAGAAACAGATCGACGTGCTGGCATCGTTCAAGATCAACACCATGCATTGGCACCTCACCGAGGATCAGGGATGGCGCATCGAGGTGAAGAAGTACCCGCGCCTTACCGAAGTGGGTGCCTACCGCACCGAAGGCGATGGCACACGCTACGGGGGCTTCTACACCCAAGAGCAAATCAAGGACATCGTAGCCTACGCTGCCGAACGTTTCATCACCATTGTCCCTGAAATCGAGGTTCCCGGACATGAGATGGCTGCCATCGCTGCTTATCCCAACCTGGCTTGCCAAGGCGACACGCTGTCGCCACGCATTGTGTGGGCCATCGAAGATTGGGTGATGTGTCCGGGCAAGGAAGACATGTTCGACATGCTAGAGGACATCTTTGCCGAAATAGCTCCACTCTTCCCTGGCGAATACTTCCATATCGGAGGCGACGAGTGTCCGAAGACCCATTGGAAAGAATGTCCACAATGCCAGGCACGCATCCGCAAGGAAGGCTTGGCTGCCACCAAGGAGCATACCGCCGAGGAGCGTCTGCAAAGCTACGTCATCGGCCGTGTGGAAAAGATGCTCGACAAGTTGGGAAAGAAAATCATCGGTTGGGACGAGATTCTCGAAGGTGGCCTGTCGGAAGGTGCCGCCGTGATGTCGTGGCGGGGAGAACAGGGTGGCATCACTGCTGCTTCCATGCAGCATGATGTGGTCATCACATCGAGTCGTAACGGCTTGTATTTGGATTACTACCAGGGCGACCCCAAAGTGGAGCCACTGGCCATCGGCGGTTTCTCCGACTTGAAGAAGGTTTATGATTACGACCCCGTGCCCGCCGTACTTACAGAAGGCGGATGCGACAAGTTTGTGAAAGGCGTGCAATGCAACATCTGGGCCGAATACATCTACACCGACGAGTATCGCGAATACCTCATGTACCCCCGCCTGCTGGCTCTGTCGGAAATAGCATGGTCGCCACTGGACCGCAAGGACTACGCCGATTTCGAGCGCCGCATCAACAACGCATACGTCCGCCTCGACGGCCACGGCATCAACTACCACATTCCTCTGCCCGAACAGCCAGGCGGATCGTGCGACCACATTGCCTTCACCGACTCCGCACGACTTGAGTTCACCACCTCCCGCCCCATCGCCATGGTCTATACCACCGATGGCAGCGAACCGACGGCCACTTCTGCTGCCTACTCCGAGCCGCTCACCTTCAAGCAGAACACCACGCTGAAGATTGCCAGCGTACTCCCCTCGGGCAAGATGAGCACGATACGCACCATCGCCGTAGAGAAACAAGACCTTGCTCCAGCCACCGCACCTGAAGGAGCTAAGGCTGGCGAATACACCATGAAGTATGCCTACGGCTACTACCTCAACATGGACGAGTTTGCCAAGGCTACCGACTTTGAGGAGAAAACCATCACAAGCCTCAAGGACATGAGCCGCATGAACCCCTACAACAAGTCAATGCGAGGAGAGAAATATTTTGGTGCTACAGCCGAAGGCTACGTGGAGATTGCCGAAGACGGCATATACCGCATCAGCTCGACCAACGAGGAGGTATGGATAGATGGCAAGAAAGTGATAGACAATCGGGGACTGCCGAAGAAAGGTGTACATACCGACACCCAACTGGCACTTGCCAAAGGTCTGCACAGCCTGAAGACCACCTTCTTGAGCCACATCATCGGAGGATGGCCCTCGGCATGGTGTAACAGCGACATCACCGTATCGGCTGTTGCCAGATAGTCGTATTCGTGTTTTTACAATAAACGGAAATATTTCCGCCAACAAATTCGTTGGCAAGACCTTTTCGGCCATCCAGTATGTCTTGTGCCATACGGATGGCCTTTTCCTTGTCCCGGATGTTGAAACCCTTGTCCGTACAACCTCTCTTGTCTGAAAACCTGATATCGTAAATGTCCATTTGTAATGACTCCCTATCTTTTAAAATGGCTGCAAAGATATACAGATCCGACAAATAGTCACATTTATGACATGTTTTTTTGCTGGTTTCAGAAAAAAAAACCACATTTGTGTTCGATATGAGCAAAATAAAAGTATACAAGGCATCGGCGGGGTCAGGAAAGACCTTCACCTTGGCTGTGGAATACATTGCCAAGCTGATACGCAATCCACATGCCTACAAGAACATCCTTGCTGTGACTTTCACCAACAAAGCCACCACGGAGATGAAACACCGCATCATGAGCAAGTTGCAGGAGCTGGGTTGCGATGATCCGGCGGCACGCCCTTACCTTGAAATATTGGTGAGCAATTATCATTTCACAGCCAATCAGGTCAAGGAAAATGCCCAAGTGGCGCTCAACAACATCATCCACGACTACAGCCGTTTCCACATCGAGACCATCGACTCGTTTTTCCTCTCCATCCTCAAGAACATGGCCCGAGAGCTCAATATCGGTACCCGTATCAATATCGACCTCGATACGGAAACAGCCATCAGCGATGCCATCGACGACATGTTGGAAAACCTGCAGCGGAAATCACCTGAGTTCACCTCCATCATCGATTTCGTGATGGACCAGATAGAAGACGAGAAATCGTGGAACATCGCGACCGAACTCAAGACATACGCGAAACATATCTTCGACGAATTCTACCAAGAGCATGGCACCGCACTTCAACAAAAGCTGGACACGAACCCCAAATTGGTGTCAGAGTACATCCATTCGGTCAGTCAGTTCGGTAAAGCCATCAAACAACAATATGCCAACATCGCACAGACATTCGCGGAAAAGCTCAAGGAGACAGGACTGAACCATGCGGATCTGAAAAACGGGAGATACATTGATGGCTATTTCAAGAAGTTTGTGAAATGCGACCTGAAAGAGCTTTCCACGGCAAAAACCAATTCCATCACCAACTATCTCGACGATGCCAGCAATTGGGTCACCAAGAAAAGTCCGAACCGAGACAGGATTGTTTCTATCGTGCAAGACGAACTGCTGCCCATCATGCAAGAGGCAGAAGACTTGAGGGAGAAAAATCTCTCCACCCTCATCAGCTGCCAGCTTTCGACTGCCCACGTACGCAAGTTGCAACTGCTCAACTGCATTCGGAAAAAACTCACACAGCAAAGCCGCAATGACAACCGCTACCTCCTGTCCGACGTCAACAACCTGCTTCGCACAATGGTCAGCAGCAACGACGCATCGTTCATTTTCGAGAAGGTAGGAGCCAACATCCGCCACATCATGATCGATGAATTCCAAGACACCAGCCAGATGCAGTGGAACAACTTCCATCAACTCCTCACCGAAACCCTTGCCAACGGGCATGACAGCCTGATTGTCGGCGACATCAAGCAAAGCATCTATCGATGGCGCAATGGCGACTGGAGCATCCTGAACAGCATGCAGGACAATCGGAAACTCGACAACACCTATCCCTACGAAATAACGGTGCTCAAGACCAACTACCGTAGCTGCAAAAACATCATCGACTTCAACAACCACATTTTCAACCGGCTCAAATCCTCGCTCGATTCCTCTGGGAACAGCGCCTTCGAGGACCTGTATTCAGATGTCGGGCAACAATGCTCATCACTCGAAGGTGGTCATGCAGAGCTCAATTTCCTCGATGAGAATGCCGACACGCTGCAACTACTTGTAACAAAAATGATGGAATGCGACGAAGCCGGCATCAGCCCAAGCCAGATGGCTGTCATCGTTCGCACCAACGACGAAGCCGCCCAAGTGGCTGCATATCTGAAAGAGCATACCGGCTTCAATGTCGTCAGCGACCAGGCCTATCGCATGGATGCCTCGAAGGCACTGCTGACCATCATTGCCGCCTTGCGATACCTCAATGACTCCAGCCACAGCATCGCCGCAGCCCACTTGGCATTCCTCTATCAGCACGACATCCTTCAGAACGATGTCACATTGGCCAACATCACTGCCTCTAACGCCAACAAGCTCCTACCAGCAGAGTTCATGAGCCACTACGACCGACTCCGCGAACAACCCATTGCCGAATTGTCCGAACGCCTTTACCGCATGTTCCGTCTGAACCGGCTGACGGGACAAGACGCTTATTTGTGCCAGTTCTTCGATGAGATCGGCCAACAAGCCACCAGCACGCCCACGATTGCCGACTTCCTCGATTTCTGGGACAATCACCTACACCAAAAGACCATTCCCTCCGGGCAGGTCGATGGCATTCGTGTCATTACCATCCATAAGTCGAAGGGACTTGAGTTTGGTACCGTATTCATTCCTTTCTGCAACTGGAGCACCGAAGGAATCATTCAAGGCACCACCATCTGGTGCGAGCCAAAGGTAGAGCCGTTCAACCGGTTCAACATCCTTTCCATCAACTACGTTAAGACCATGAATGATTCCATCTACCGTGATGATTATCAAAAGGAGAATTTTCAGCGCCTCGTGGAAAACATCAACCTGCTGTATGTAGCCCTCACCCGCGCCCAGCACAACCTCTTTGTGTGGTGTCCTGAAAAGAAGACAGCGTCATCAGTAGCCCAAATCATCCGTAACGTCATTCCCGACAACTATTCCATTGGCGACCTGAAAGTCGGGAATGCCCCATCAGATACGTCCGCCGACACCCAGTCCGTCAAGTTCTGCAGCATTGACAACAACCACATCAACTTCCGCCAATCAAGCAATGCCAACGACTATTTCGCCGCCTCGGATGAATCCACCGCTTCGTCCATCCACAATGGTATTGTCATGCACGAGTTGTTCTCACGGCTGAGAACAAGTTCCGACATTTCCCAATCCGTCCGGCAGTTGGTTGGCGAAGGTCTCATTCCCAACAGCCAGGAGCAAGAGGAAATCGTAGAATTCGCCACATGGGCATTGCGAAACCCCATGGCACAAAAGTGGTTCAACGGCGAAGGCCGTCTGTTCAACGAATGCAGCATCCTGTTCAAGGATGGCAACGCCACACAGGTCCGACGTCCCGACCGTATCGTCATTGATGACGACAAGGCCATAGTGGTCGATTTCAAGTTTGGCAACCCTCGTGAAGAGTACCGCCATCAGGTCGGCGAATATGTCGGGTTGCTTCGCCAAATGGGTTACTCCCAAGTGGAGGGTTACATCTGGTATGTTTACCTTAACCGTATCGATTCCATCACATCCAATGAAAACCTTTCTTGAAATAACCGCAACCGACTTGTCCGAACGCTTCAAGGGCGATTTTTCTCAAGTCACCATCGTATTTCCCAACAAGCGGGCATCGTTGTTCTTCAATGGTCATTTGGCGGCTTTGTCGGCCAAGCCACTATGGTCGCCCCGTTACCTGAGCATCAGCGAACTGTTCCACAGCCTTTCTTCACTTCAAGTCGCCGACCCCATCTTGCTTGTGTGCGAACTGCATGAATGCTATCAGCAAGTGACACAACTGGACGAGAGTCTCGATGATTTCTATTTTTGGGGAGAGACACTCCTTGCCGACTTCGACGACGTGGACAAGAACATGGTCAATGCCATGCAGCTGTTCCAGGGATTGAGCGAGTTGAATCACCTGACCGACAACAACGACTTTCTGGACGAGGAACAACGAAATGTCTTACAGGAATTTTTCAAGAACTTCAAGATAGACCAACAAACCCAACTGAAGGAACGCTTCCAGATAATATGGGATTCCTTGGGCAAGATCTACAATGCCTTCCGCGAGAAGCTGTCAGAGCGCAGATTGGCTTACGAAGGAATGCTCTACCGCAATGTCGCCGAATCGCTCGACAGCGAGGAAACGACAGCGAAACTGACCGACAACCAAACATACGTGTTCGTAGGCTTCAATGTGCTCAATCAAGTGGAACGACACCTGTTCCGACATCTGGCCAAACGTCGGCAAGCACTGTTCTACTGGGATTATGACGAATTCTACACCACAAGACCTCACCACGAAGCCGGCGAATTCATCAACCGCAATCTCAAGGAATTTCCCAATGCCCTTGACAGCCAATGGTTCGACAATCTGCGACGGGAGAAGGAGATAACCTTCATGGAAACCTCCGCCGAAAATGCCCAAGCCCGATACCTGCCCCAGTGGATTGACCAGAACATCACGCCCATGGAACATGAGACAGCCGTGGTACTATGCAACGAAAACCTCCTTCCTGCTGTCATCCACTGTCTCCCCGACACGGTGAAGAATCTCAACATCACCATGGGCTACCCGCTCACCAGCACACAAGCGTATGCCAAAAGCGTATCGAACGCTGACGAAGCACCCCTGACACCACCCACCGACAGTGCCCTTGAGACAGAGGCCGCCTATCGCATACACTTGATTGATAACCGCCTCCAAACCCTCATCGACGATGGCACCCTACACCTTGAGCCAGCCACCTTACGCCGGCTGAAGCAACGCATCATGCAGGCCACCTCCATTCCTTTCCATGGCGAGCCCGCCATAGGCCTACAGGTGATGGGCGTGCTAGAGACACGCAACCTCGATTTCCGCCACCTCATCATGCTCTCGGTCAACGAAGGAATGCTCCCCAAACTTGGCAGCAACTCATCCATCATCCCCTATAGCCTGCGCAAAGCATTTGGCATGACCACCATCGACCATCAGATGTCCGTGTATGCCTATTATTTCTACCGCCTTCTGCAACGGGCAGAGAAGATCACCCTGCTCTACAGCGCCGGAGAGAGCGGAATGACAAGCAATGAGATGAGCCGTTTCATGCTGCAACTGTCCATAGAGTTACCCTACAACATCCATCGGGTCACGCTCACCACTGCCCAGTCATCGCTGCAACCCACCGATTTCATCATCAGGAAAGAACAATGGATCATTGACCGGCTACACCGGACTTTCGACCTTCGGAAGAATCCGAACGCATGTTTCTCACCTACAGCCCTCAACTGCTACATGAATTGTTCGCTGCAATTCTATTTCAAATACATTGCCAAACTCCAAGAACCCCAAAAGCAAGCCAACGACTTTGCCACCTTCGGAACGCTTTTCCACGCTGCGGCACAATTCATCTACGATTCGGAAGTTCCAGACAAGAAAGACATTGTGGATGCCTGCATCGAAAGGGCTTTTACACAAAACGACATACCCCGGCATATCCTGATAGAAGCCGTTCTGAAAAAATATCTCCAACTGTTGCTCGACATGGATAACGCCTCCAAACCGTTCACATACGTAGCTTCCGAGAAAACAATGTATATGACGATTTCTCTGACCGACATCGATGTCGAAACACGTGTCGGAGGCACTATCGACCGCATTGACAAGAAAGACAATCAGACTCGCATCGTCGATTACAAGACAGGAAGCAACCACCATCAGCTTGCCAACGTCCAGTCTCTTTTCGACACTTCCAACAAGCAACGCCACACACATGCTTTCCAAGCCCTCCTCTATGCTTCAGTGGTTTGTGAAACAGAAACGGGCAGTGTCGTCCCAGCATTGCTCTACCTGCGAAAACTGCCAAAATCATACAACGAATCCTTCCTACAAATCGGCAATGACACTATCAACGATTTCCACACACTCAAAAACGATTTCGATGGTCTCCTGACCAATCTCCTGCACGAGATATTCGATGTCCAAGTGCCATTCCAAGCAACTTCCAACAAAGACCAATGCAAGAACTGCCCCTATTGCGGGCTTTGTGGAAAGGCTTCCTCATGATGGGAGGACACATCGGCCAACACGACAGCTACACACACAAATCCAGCACAAACACCACTGTACAGCATATCAGTGCCACGACGAAAAGGTTGGCTCCCCGCCATGCAGCCACGACGCCCGACACCAATGCCACTCCTCCTGCCAACATGTTGGAGGTGGCCGTCAGGATGTTGGGGACGGTCATTACAGCCAATGTGACGTAGGGCACATAATAAAGGAAACTTCTCAGGAACCTATTGGTTATCTTCCTTCTGATCAATGTCACAGGCAACACCCTGATCAGGTTCGTGACCAAAGCCATCACCACTATCCGTAGGATTATCTCAGAGTGACTCATCATGCACAGGCTTCAACCAAGCCATCACCGCAGCGATAGCCACGGTCAGTACCACAATCCTTACCCCTGCATTCATTCGCGACACCCAAGGCAACACCACACACAATCCACTTGCCACGAAACTGCACGCCACAGCCATTCCCAACGCCTTATCCTGCTTGCATGGAGGAATAATCACCGCGATGAACATTCCATACAGCGCCACACTCAAAGCCGAAACCACCGAAACAGGCAACAAGTTACCCATCACGATGCCACAAGCCGTCCCTGCCCCCCAGAAACTGCCGGCCACAAGCGTTGCACCCAACGGATAATTCACAGACAGATAGCCTGAACGCGCAATGCTGATTCCGAAAATCTCATCAGTGATGCAACATGCCGCCATCACACGTTTCCAAAGCGGTTCGGCAGGATGAAACTTCTGCGACAACGAAGCCACCATCAGCAAATAACGCAGGTTGGCTACCACACACAATGCCACCAACTCCATCACACCTGCCCCGGCTGCAATCAGCGTGTAGCCACCATATTCACCTGCCGAAGCACGAGTGAAGATACTGCTCAAGAACCCCTCCGCTGCCGTCAATCCCGCTGCCCGAGCCAAAATACCAATCGAAAACGACACTGAGAAATAGCCCAAAGCTATTGGTACGCCGTCGCGCAAGCCATCTACAAACACTGATTGATGTCGCATCATCTACTGAACATGCCACACCTACGAATGCCGGTGTGAGCTTTTGAAAAGAGCCTCATCTTTCGGGGAGACGATGCAACGCAAAGAATCTCGTGAGCTTGCTTCTGGCAACCACCATAGTCACCGCCACGACAATGATCATAATCCCCACAATGCTTCGCAGAGACAGATACTCATGAAACACGGTCACACCTATCACTATTGCCGTAATCGGCTCCATGGCGCCCAAAATGGCTGTCTCGGTAGAGCCGATGCGGCGAATGGCGATGGCCGTAAACACCAACGACATGACCGTAGGCATCATGGCTGCCCCCAACACATAGCCCCATTGCCATCCGTGGGGAACAGATGCGTGTTCATCCATCATCATGCAAGCCAATAATGACAGAGAGCCAAACAGCAACACATAGAATGTGAGTTTCATGGTGGACATCCCCCCCACCGCACCTCGATTCACAAAGACAAGGTAAAAGGCATAAGATACAGCCGAAGCTATCACGAACATGGTTCCCAAGAACGTGATCTTCACGCTTCCACCTGTTTCATAAAGTGTCAGCACACCCATTGTGGCCATAGCCAGACAGACCCAGACCAACCAATGCACTCGCTCATGACAAAAGACAGCCATCAACACAGCCGTCAGGATGGGGTAAACGAACAAAATGGTACTGGCCAATCCCGCATCCATCTCATTGTACGACAAATACAGGAAATACGATGAAGCCACCATCAGCAAGCCCAAACCGCCCAACCACTTTGTCTCGGCTGCATTGAGTCGGAAACTCAGATGTCGGATTTTCATCAGCCCAAGCAGGAACACAACGGACACCGCATACCGGAAAAACAACACCGAACACGTATCCATTCCCTCTGCATAGAGAGGAAGAGTAAACAAGGGATTCAATCCATAGAGTGCCGCCGCCACGACTCCCCACACATAGCCTGCCTGTCGTCCTTTCACCATTGTTTTCACAACATTCAGCCAGCGATAGGCATTACAACCCTATGCAGCCCAACATGTCCATATAGTATAACACCCCATAGGCAGTGCCCACCACAATCAAAAGTACCAAACACCATAACAGCAGCCGCATCTGCCACGACAATCCTTTTTTTGCGAATGGGTCGTTGGCCTTGAACTTGGGCAGATTACACACCCCCGTCAGCGTCATGCCAAAAGGAATGTTGATGCTTACCTTGGAGTTGATGGCCCAACCGTTGGCGTTGAGTATCGGCGACAAATTGCGTTTGCGGAGCTTGCTCCATGCCAAGAACACGGATGGGCCCGAAATGATGAGGATAATCGCACAGAGAGCCAGCAACAATTGCCACCAATTCAAGGCAAAGATGCCCTTGAACAATGACGTGAAGAAACTGCCGATATAACCTATGGCCATGCCGATAGCCGCAAAGATACCACAGAACTTGGCAATGTCGAACGCCTGTTGCGTTTTGCTATTCATCTTGTCCTTTTCCGGATTGGCCACCGTTTTCACTCCCTCGTCAATCTTTCCCGTCATGTCCGTCAACACCTTATTGTCTTTCTCTGCGGCAATCTTGCTGATTTGTTCCGACACAAAGTTCGACATTTTGCGGTAAGGGCTCCAGAAAGCCTGCTCCAAGCTGATGGGATTGTCGATGACTTTCACGACGGTGGCATCCCACTCCTGCAACTGACGGTCGTAGAAAATGGCGTTCTTGCCCACACGCAGGTTGGCCACGTCGCCTCGTGTCACAGCAGCCACGATGGTCATCTTCTCGTTCCGCACTTTCGAAGTACACTCACAATATATCAGGAACAGGCCACTCAACTCCACCATACCCGCATGCTTGCTCATGTCCGTCACTTTCAGGCAGAGGTCGCAACTACGCTGATCCACATAGAGGGTACCAGCCTGGAAGATGGCCTTCAGGCCTTTGTCCTTCGAATAGAAATTGGCAAGAATCACAAAATTGTTGAGCAAGGCATAGAAGTCACGGAGCAGATACAAGAACTTCTCCATCGGCTCATACTTGGGAATCACCCTGACCTGTGCTTTTTTCCAGGTCGTGTAGGCATCCAGCTTGGCCAGCACCTCATCCCATTGCTGGAGGCTCAGTGCGGTCTGTCCTGGATAATCCACATCGAACACCAGTCTTTTCACTGCGTCGAATCGCTCTTCCCAAGCAGGATTGATACCACCCACGAGCGGCAACAACTGATTGGGCGTGATGTGGGCAAGCGGGAAACCAGCGATTTCATCGGAACACAACGACAAATTCTTATCGCTGATGCCCTTGATTTTCTCGGCCGTGAAATCCAAGGCAGCCGTACATCCCTCATCAAAGGCAGCCATCTTGCAACGCACGAAATAATCCGCCACTTTTCCCTTGATAGCCTCGCACGCCTTCAGAGCGGCCTCCGTGTTATCGCCCCACGGAAGCACAGGAGCAGTGGTTTCCTTCACATCGCTGAGCGATGCGCAACGCCCGATGTCGCTGAGCGAAATCACATCCTTGCTTTCCTTGATACAACCCAGTATCTCCTTCGCATTGTTCCACAATTGCTTCCCTTCCTCAGTGTCCTGATTGAAATCGGCCAGCGACACACTGTCGGAACCTTGCAGGATAAGGTCTGGGTTACGCAATGACGCAGTAAGCCATTGCGCTGCCGCTATCACCTCGTTGACACGAATCTTCCCATCGGCATCGGTATCGATGAACGAAAGCGTCTTGTCGTCAAATTCCAAGCCATTGGCAGGACAACTCAAGACCGTCCACAACTTACGGTCGAGTTCACCCAAATGCCTGATGTCCTCACCCGTTTCTATTTTCACTCTCGTCACACCACCCACGGTGCAGAAATTCCAATTGTAAGAACCAATTTTTGCCATTTATTCAATTGTAAGATAATATACTACATCATTATGTTCATCCTAATTCCTCCATTTCCCTCAAGAGGCTATCAGCCGTTGTCGAACGCACAGGAACCAACGGCAAGCGCAACACGTTCTTCACCTTCGCTTGTAGGTTCATCAAGGCTTTCACCCCCGAAGGATTGCCATCCACAAACAAGAGTTGATAAAGTGCCGCAAACTTCTTATGCCATGCCTCCGCATCCGCAATCTTTCCTTGTTGCAACAGATGGACCATCCCTGCAAATTCCTTGGGATAAGCGTTTCCCAATACCGAAATGACCCCTATCACCCCCTGTTGCATCAATTCAAACGTCAAGGCATCATCGCCCGAAAGCACATCAAACCCCTGTGGTTTCTTGGCCACAATCTCCAATATCTGTTCCTTGTTGCCCGAAGCTTCCTTTACCGCCACAATGTTTGCACAGTCACGAGCCAATCGCAAGGTTGTCTCAGCCGTCATATTCACCCCTGTACGTCCTGGCACATTATACATTACCACAGGCAGCTGCGAAGCTTCTGATATGGCTTTATAATGCTGATAAATACCTTCTTGCGACGGTTTGTTGTAGTAAGGCACCGCAACCAGTACAGCATCAACTCCCGTCAAGTCCTCATTTTTAAGCGTCTCGACTACACAACGAGTGCAATTGCTGCTAATCCCCAACAGAATAGGCAGTCGCCCTTGGTTCTTACCTATCACCCGCTGTCGAATCATGCGTTTCTCCTCGCTGGTCAGTGTAGGAGTCTCGGCCGTTGTTCCAAGCACACATAAGAAATCGGCATGACATTCAATTAATTGTTCAGTCAAATTATCTAACGCATTGTAATCTACCGTTTCATCATTATTAAATGGAGTAACCATTGCCACTCCCAATCCACTTAATCGCATCATTTGTCAATCATATTTAAAAACACATTCTCATCTATGATGGGCACACCCAGTTGAGTTGCCTTCTCCAATTTGGCAGGTCCCATGTTGGCACCCGCAAGCACATAATCGGTCTTCTTGGATATGCTGCCCACATTCTTGCCTCCGTACCGTTCTATCAAGGCCTTGTATTCCTCGCGCGAATGTTTCTCGAACACCCCACTTATCACGAATTGCTTTCCTTCGAGTAGGTTCAAAGCCGTGTCATTCTCACCTTCAGGCATTTCCATTTGCAATCCACTCTGCTTCAAACGCTCCACAATGACCATGTTTCGTGAATCTGCAAAGAATCCCACAATGCTTTCAGCAATCTTTTCCCCGATCTCATTCACTTTAACCAAATCGTCTATCTTAGCTTCTTTTAATGAATTAATACATCCAAAATGCCGAGCTAATATTTTTGCCGTAGCCTCTCCTACAAAACGAATGCCTATGGCAAACAGCACCCGTTCAAATGGTACATTCTTCGATGCTTCAATACCCCTTACAATGCGTACCGCCGACAATTCGCCCATACGTTCAAGGCGAACAATGTCCGAAGCCTTTAACGTATATAAATCGGCCACATCGTGTATCAATCCTGCCTGATACAAAGCATCCACAGTTTCAGGTCCCATGCCATCAATGTTCATGGCCTTCCTGCTGATGAAATGCTCTATCCTGCCTTTTATCTGAGGCGGACACGTACTGTCGTTGCTGCAATAGTACGCAGCCTCACCCTCATATCGAATCAGAGGTGCCCCACACTCTGGACAACACTTCACAAATGTCACCTTATCGCCCACCATGAAACGAGCATCCATGTCCACACCCACAATCTTGGGTATGATCTCACCCCCCTTCTCCACATACACCATGTCGCCTATGTGCAAGTCGAGTTTGTTGATTTGTTCTACATTATGAAGCGTAGCACGTTTCACCACCGTACCTGCCAACTGCACAGGATCCATGTTGGCCACAGGCGTGATGGCACCCGTCCTACCCACCTGAAACGTCACCTTGTTCAGCCGTGTACAAGCACGTTCAGCCTGAAACTTATAAGCAATTGCCCAACGAGGCGTCTTGGCTGTATAGCCCAACAGCGCTTGTTGTTTCAGATTGTTTACTTTCAGCACGATTCCATCGGTAGCCACCGGTAGGTTCTTTCGTTCCACATCCCAATAATTAATGTAATCAAACACCTCTTGCAACGTGCGGCACACCTTCATGGCATCCGAAACCTTGAATCCCCACGCAGCTACATGGCGCATATTGTCAAAATGTGTATCGCGTGGCAGATTGTCGCCAAGTAGGTAATACAGATACGCATCGAGCCTGCGCTGAGCCACCACAGCCGAGCTTTGCGATTTCAGCGTGCCCGAAGCGGCATTCCGTGGATTGGCAAAGAGCGGTTCCTCACGCTGCTCACGCTCGGCGTTCAATGCCTCAAACACTTGCCAAGGCATCAATATCTCACCCCTGACCTCGAAGCTGTCAGGATAATCGCCATGCAGTTGTAGGGGGATGCTACGGATGGTCCTCACGTTCTGGGTCACATCATCGCCCTGAGTGCCATCGCCACGCGTACACGCCTGCACAAGCCGGCCATGCTCGTAGGTGAGCGAAATGGAGGTGCCATCGAATTTCAGCTCACAACACACCTCGAAATCCTCGCCCAGCGCAGCTTTCACACGGTTGTAGAAATCCGTCACCTCCGATTCCGAATACGTGTTGGCCAACGACAGCATGGGATAGCGATGCGTCACCTGTTGGAATTCCTTGCTCAAATCACTTCCCACGCGCACCGATGGCGAATTGTCATCGTGAAGTTCCGGGTGCAAGGCCTCCAGGTCCTGTAACCGGCGCATCATCCGGTCGAATTCAAAATCGTCTATTACGGGTGCATTCAGCACATAATAGTTGTAATTATGTTCATGCAGTTGCTTCCGCAGCTCCAGTATCTCTTCCGTCTCGGTCATGGTTGTTCTTTTAGCAAATCAGGACGCAGCCTCATGGTACGTTCCATCGACTGTTGCAGTTCCCATTCCTTTATCTTGGCCTCATGCCCCGACAACAGGATGTCGGGCACCCGCCATCCCTTGTATTCCGCAGGTCTCGTATAGACAGGAGCCGCCAGCAGATTGTCCTGAAACGAATCCGACAAAGCCGACTGTTCATCGCTGATGACCCCCGGTATGACACGCACCACCGCATCGCTGATGGCAGCGGCAGCCAGTTCGCCACCCGTAAGCACGTAGTCTCCAATGCTGATTTCCTTCGTGATCAGATGTTCGCGAATACGCCAGTCTATCCCCTTGAAATGCCCGCACAGGATAATCAGGTTTTCCTTCAGCGACAACTCGTTGGCCATGGGCTGGTTGAATTGTTCGCCGTCAGGGCTCGTGAAGATCACCTCATCGTAGGTCCGTTCCTCCTTCAAAGCCGAAATACACCGGTCCACGGGTTCAATCTTCATCACCATGCCAGCAAACCCACCAAACGGATAATCATCAACCTTCCGATAGTGGTCGTAAGCATAATCGCGCAGATTATGGATATGAAACTCCGCCAGACCTTTCTTTTGCGCCCTACTCAATATGGAACAATTGAAAAAGCCTTCGAGCATTTCAGGAAAAATGGTAATAATATCGATGCGCATGAACGAAGCTTAATAGAACTGATACGTATTGTAATAGTCGTGCATACTAGCAGCATCGAGTGCCATGGGCCAATACACACCCACCTCATATTTCTCACTTGCCTTCATGTTTTCCTCATTTTCATCGAAGAATCCACCACTTTCATGCAATACCTTCGTAAACTGTGCGTCGGCCTGTCGCACCATCTGCTCGTAGATATCAGGTAAACGTTCTATCAAGATATCTTTCGTACAGTGATTACCAGTAAAAGCTACCAATTGCAAAAGACGTTGATAATCCTCGTCCGAAAACGACATTGTCATACGGCTCACGGTTCCGTCGAGCACATCAAAAGCCACATAGGCTATCAAGTCAATACATTTCATGTTTCAAGTCCTCCTATTATTTCGTTTACTGATTTCATGTCGTGTCGCTGCAGGTAGTCGGCAATTCCGTCCACCACCTTCACGCTCACCGTCGGATCCACGAAGTTGGCCGTTCCTATTTCCACAGCCGTGGCGCCTGCCAGCAGAAATTCCACCGCATCGGTAGCCGTCATGATGCCACCCAGCCCCACCACAGGTATCTTCACTGCCTGTGCCACCTGCCACACCATGCGTAGTGCCACAGGCTTCACCGCTGGTCCACTCATGCCACCCGTCACGGTCGAGAGTATTGGCTTGCGTGTTTCTGCATTAACAGCCATACCCAGTAGAGTGTTGATAAGCGACACACTGTCGGCACCCGCATCTTCCACAGCCTTTGCTATACTCACAATATCCGTAACATTGGGCGACAACTTCACGATGAGCGTCTTCCGATAGGCTTTCCTCACAGCCTCCACCACCTCGGCGGCAGCCTTGGCCGACACGCCAAACGCCATGCCACCCTGTCGCACGTTGGGACACGATATGTTAAGCTCGATGGCAGGAATTCTGTCCAACTCATCAATAACACCTGCAGCAGCCACATAGCTGTCGATGTCAGATCCCGACACGTTCACGATCATGTTCGTGTCGATGTCCTTGATAGTAGGATATATCTTTTCGGCAAAGTAGCGTGCGCCCTTGTTCTGTATGCCCACAGCATTGAGCATTCCCATGGGTGTTTCAGCCATGCGCGGATACGGATTACCCTCGCGTGGAGCCATCGTAGTACCCTTCACGATGATGCCACCCAAACGGCTCAAGTCGATGAAATCGGCATATTCCACACCATACCCAAAGGTTCCCGATGCCGTCATGACAGGATTCTTCAACAACAGGTTTCCTATTCGTACACTTAAATCGGCCATGTCAGATCACAAATATTAAACACAGGACCATCGGTACATACACAACGATGTCCTTCCTTGGTTTTCTCCACACAACACAAGCAAGCCCCCAAGCCGCAAGCCATCCGATTTTCGAGCGACACCTCACACCACACCTCATGTTCATGGGCATATCGTGCAACAGCCATCATCATTGGCTTCGGACCGCAACAGTAAATCCTATCAAATGTATCCTTCCGCTTCAGCAGGCTATGCTGGGTCACGAATCCAGATTCGCCCATCGAGCCATCCTCGGTAGTAACACACACCTCACCCACCTGTCCAAACTCCCTCATCTGAAGCACATCGTTCGCCGTGCGAGCTCCTAACAGAAACGTAGGGCGCATGCCCAAAGCACGCAGTTCCACACCCAGTTGCAAGAGCGGAGCCACTCCCACGCCGCCACCTACCAACAAAGTCCGGCAAGGACTTTCGGGCAGGGTGAATCCATTGCCCAATGGAAGCATCACATTCAGCACGTCACCATTTTGCAACATGGCCAACCTTTGCGTGCCACGACCCACCGTCTGCACCAGTAGCCATAACTCGTTTTTCTCCCTTACAACCCGATGGATTGAAATGGGCCTACGGAGCAATACACCTGGCGTGTCGTCGATGCGCACCTCGGCAAATTGTCCTGCCTTCATCGGAGGTAACACCTCATCGCGAGTCAGTTTCAGCAAGATGCAACGCTCATGCAACCACACTGCTTCGGCTACAGTCAAATCACAAACATGTTTTTTCATTATTTGTTGCATGAGTCCTCATTTTCTTCCGCATCTACGAAGTAAGCCTTATTGTCAATCAACAGCACTCGAATCTTCCTGATTCTATCCGTGAACGACAACACAGCTTCCGCTCCCGAATAAACGGTCATTTCGTTATTGTTCTTCTTGAAACGGATGTTCACCAGGTCTTCCTCCTGCGTACCAATTTTCAAGTAACGCACCTCGTTGCCACTCATTCCTGTCAAATCAATCAAGTATTCACAGTTGGGCAGGTGTGTTCCTCCCAATAGCGACACACAACCTTTTCCCTTCACCAACACACTCTTGCCATCCTGGCAGTAATTCACTTCGCCCTGGTTGTCCTTCACTGGGTACGGGCTGCCCCATTTCAGGAATATTCTTGATGAAAAATCCATCACCCCGGTTTCGATCTGTTGCGAATAATTATGTCGGAGGGAGAACTTGCGTCGGAAATGCAGTTTGTCGGGCGAGAAGGTCGAAGATGCATTGGCCTTTATCACTTTTCCATCAGCACGATGCAAGTCGTATTCCAACCCTTTGTTACGCTCTACAGCCTCATACAAATAAGTATTGCCATACTGCCAGTTATCAACCTTCGTAGGGTTCACGCGGTCGAAAGTCAGCAATTGGTATTTGGTTTCTTCGCCCTCCACCACATCAAGAATGGTGCCCCATCCGCGAAAACCGCCAGTAGGCATGTCGAGGTTCAGGTCGTAGAGATACGACAGGTCGTCGATGCTGAACACCTTGTAACGGTCGGCCTCAGGAGTCCATCCGAAACCCGACACCACGTATCGCTTGCCGCCTATGCGCACCACATTGATGCCAGTGAGGCTCTTCACCGCATCGCTCTGTCTGATGAGCTTGTACCCACCGTCTATCCGGTCGGAGCGTTGCAGCGACAGGGTGCTTGAGCCTTTCGAGTAGATCAGCATCCATTCACCACATTCCTCGTCATACCACACGAAGTTGTCCTCGTCGCCCTTCATGATGTCTGAATAGTCCAACTGTGCGCAGGTTATCTCATTATATCCGTATCGCGGGTCGCGCAGCGTCTTGCCCACACACAGGCAATGAGGATTGTTCCAGTGGGCAAACACATACCATGCACCGTCCTTCCGGTTATACACGATGTGCGGTGCCACCATGCCCCTCACCGACCCGTCAGCCAGGAAACCCTGCATGGCTCCAATGAGCGTAAACCGGCACGTGTTCGTGTCGAAGGCATACACCGTCTGCCCTACTCCGGCCAACCGTGAACTCACACACAGGAAGTACTGGTTGTTCTCGCAGATGGGCGAACCGTCCTCGTACGTGCAGATGCGGAAATCAGCCTGCCCCACACCCGTACTCAGCACTTGCTTCGAGGGGAGAATCCGTCCTTCGCCATCGGTTTCCACACCCACCGACCAATAATAGGTGTTTCGTACTGCCACACTCTGCTGTGCCACCACAGCCTGTCCCAAATACCGCTTCACGTGCAGTGAATCCTGTCCGCTCGCCATCGTACATGCTGCCATGCACACTACAAAACACATAGTAAGTCGCTTCATGTCTTCTTTTTCCTTTTATATTTGGTGCAAAGATATGGAAAAAACGTATCTTTGCAAAGCAAATCATAACACATCAATATTTTTTTTCTATGAGACCAAACAATCTGACAATCCTGAAACGAATGCTCCTGACCAGCATCGTATTTGTCTGCGTCACCACCCTGTGGGCGCAGAAAGATGTCCTGAAAACCAAGTATGCCGAACCGGGTGTTGCCGAGGCCTTCAAGCCCGGGGCCGCATGGATGAAACTGCCCGCCTACACCGACCGTGCCGGCTGGGATGCCCTCCTCGACGAAGATGTGAAACACAAGCTCATTGCAGCTGGCGAAGCACGCCTCGGCTACAAGTGGCAGCACATCAATGCCACACAATATCTTGAGGTGGAGCGCACTGGCGACCGTTACGTCATGCAGGACACTTGGGGAGCCAACTCGGGCAGCCTCTCGGCCTTCCTGCTGGCCGAACTGGCCGAAGGAAAGGGCCGTTTCCTCGACCAACTGATTGATGCCGTGTGGTACTACACCTACAGTCCGGCTTGGGTTTATTCCGCCCACACCATTGCCCAGCGCAGCGGGCGGGCTCTGCCCGACCCCACCGAGGTGCGCATCGACCTTGGCTCTGGCACCCTGAGCCTCCTGCTGGCCTACACGCTACACTTCTTCGAGGCTGAAATCGACAAGGTCGATCCGGTGTTGTGCCGCGAGCTGCGCAAGACCCTCCATCACTACATCTACGACAGCTACCTCGACGACAGCCTCGACGATGTGAACGGCTGGTTGGGCACTCTTGGACAGTCGGTCAACAACTGGAATCCTTGGATTAACTCCAACGTCATCCTCTCCTTCCTGCTTGTCGAGAAAGACAACGAAATACTCCACAAGGCCTTGGCCAAGTCGGTGGCTTCGGTCGATAATTTCCTCAACTACGTACAGTCCGACGGAGCCTGCGAGGAAGGTCCTGGCTACTGGTACGAGGCGGCTGCCATGCTCTTCGACTATCTGCAGATTCTCTACGAAGCATCTGAGGGCAAGTTCAACATGGTCAATTCCGACCGCGTGAAGCGCATGGGCGAGTACATCTCGCGTGCCTACATCGGAGGCAAGCATTATGTACTCGACTTTGCCGATGCCAACGGCACAGGCAAACCTGAGTTCGGACTCATCTGGCGTTACGGCAAGGCCGTGGGAAGCAGCGAGATGCAGCACTTCGCCCTGCTGGGTCTGCGCGATGGCGACAAGTTCGACCTCGGCCTCAGTTCTTTCCACACCATGTTCCGCCGCTTCAAGTTCTATCAGGACTATCCCGAGATCAAGCAGTTCGTGGCCAAGGCCAACGAACGCGCCCAGCAGATAGGCATGGATGCCACCATAGCCGAGCTACGTCGCGAGGTGCCGGCTTGTACTTGGTATCCGCAAACCGAAGTGGGCATGATGCACACCCCCGACGGCTGCTACTTTGGTGTGAAAGGTGGCTACAATGCCGAGAGTCACAACCACAACGACATCGGCAACTTCGTGTTCTACGTCGACAACACTCCTTTCATCATCGATGCTGGTGCCCCCACCTACAGCCGCAAGACTTTCAGTAGCCAGCGCTACACCATCTGGGCCATGCAGGGACAATGGCACAACACGCCAAGCATCAACGGGGTACAACAGGAGAACGGACGCGACTACAAGGCCACCAACACCAAGTTCGTACAGGGCAAGAGCAAGCACACGCTGAGCTACAACATCGGCACAGCCTACCCCACCGAAGCCGCCTGCGACAGTTGGAACCGCACTTTTACTCTCACCGCATCGCGCCACTCCCAACTCCTCATCACCGACAGCTTCAAGCTCACCGAGCGCAAGGCCGCCGACGTGGAATATGTCCTTGTGAAGGGTGAGGTGACTCTCGTAAAGCCTGGTGTGCTCACCATTACCAACGAAGGCACCACCGTGCGCATGACCTACTCACCTGCACTCACAGCCACGGTAGAGACTCGCGCCCTCGACGACCAGCGTCACACCAACGTGTGGGGACCGACGTTGCATCGCATCTGCCTCACCTCATCGGCCGATGCTCCTGCCACCGGCAGTTATCAGGTCAAGATTGAACCCGTCAGATAATCCAGCCGAACGCCTCATGCTGGCAAAGTCCCGACAACGGCCTGAGCCGGGTGTCGAGCCTTGCCAGACTGCGTTTTCCTTGACGCGGGGCAAACTGTCAAGGCGGCAATACTCTCCCATGTACTGCCGCCTTCTTCATGGCCAATGCGTGCTGCCACACGGCTTTCCTAACCGATCTTTCCTTGCTGAGCTTGAGCCGAACTCTTACTGTGGCACGTAGCGGGCTGGCTCCTTGGCCAGGGCCTCATCGGCGAGGGCGAATGTGTTCTCCTCCACCATGCGGAGTTCCTCCGACTGTTTCAGGTTGTCCCTGATTTTCTGTTCCTCCCCGGCAGCAAGCAACAGGCAGGGATGGGTCACTTTTTCTTTGGTCACCAACATTCTGTTTCGCCCCTCCACACGAAAGGAGTAAGAAAACCAGCACCAGCAATGCTGGCAAACGATTGGATTGAAGAGTGCCTTATCGGAACAAAGATACAGCAGAATCACCAAATGAGGAAATGTTTTGAATGGTTTTCGCACCAAACGGAGATTTTCATGTCGTGCACTGCATTCTTCTAAAAACAATTAGATACGACAACGTAAAAACAACACAAGCGACCCCTTGGAGCCGCTTGTGAGTGATGGATAGAAATACTTAATTGGGGATTACAATACCACTAAATGAAAGCTGATATATTTTGTTACGAGCAATAGTAACATTTTTTGTTGCGGTCTTTTCTACTTTTTTGTCATTCTTACAGAATGCCACTTTGAATCCCGTATAAGTACCTGCAGGAAGAGCAATATAGAATTTCTGGGCTGTGCTACTTAAACTTATACCACCATTACCCATATTTAGAGTGACCTTCTTATTCTTATCCTCAACTTTCGTATTATTCAATACAGCAGCATTATCTGTTATCGTAAACTCTCCATTCAATGCTTCATTAGCAGTCACAACAATTTTACTCATTTTACTTCCACTACCAGTGAGAGAAAACTCAAGCAATCCGCAAATATTCTTAAACTCAAGATTAGTTCCACTTGCAGCATAAGCATACATGGGATTATTTGAGATTTTTTCCGACTTATAATCCTGAGCTTCTTTTAATTTCTTGTCTTTCAAACTTTCAGGATAATAGGCAGTCAATGCACCCGTTGGAGCATCCCCCGCACCTTCTTTCTCGAAAGTCGCGAAATTCCCAGCAGACTTCGCTTTGTAGTTCACGCCATTAACAGAAATCTTGTCATCTTTGTCCCAGCTTACCTTACAATTAGTATCAAGAGTAGTTCGTGAGCCATCAACCAATTCGAGAGATGCAGTAAGTTCGTTGTTTGAAGGAACCAACGACTCTGAATTATCACTTGAACAAGAATTCATGGCCCAAGAGAGAGCCACAGCAAAAATTGATAAAACTAACTTCTTCATAATCGTGTCTTTCTTAATTAGCATTAAACCAATCAGGAGTTTCAGTTCCAAACTGTTCGGCATTCGAACCACTTATACACACAATCTGCCCCATTTCTACTTCCATAACCTCTATCGCGGGACATACGTAAGGTTGTTGCTCTGTCTTTTTCATTTTCCCTTTTAATTGTTATTGATTCTCTTTTGTTTTCTTATTTTCTCGGCAAAGATACATTCTTTATTTTACATAAAGCAGAAAAAACATACTTTTTTTAAGGAAAGTGACATCCCCCCCCCTATTTTCTGCATTTTCGTAAGTATAAGTGCCATGCGGCTGCAAGAATGATGCTTCTTATTCCACTTTTTTGTAGAGCGTAACATTACATGCTTCAGATTCAGATGTTGACACAGAGAACTTAGTAGTACCATCCTTTTCAACAGTCGTCACTAAATAGTAGCTGTCACTGAAGAATTTGTGGGAATCAGAATCATAGGACCATTGAAGTGCTTCACTCGCCTTAGCAGAAGTTTCAAGTTTATTATTTTTTACTAACAAGTATTTTTCCTCTGTTTTTCCACCAGCTCCTGATACAATAAATTTCACCTTACGATTTGTAATAGTACATATATATGTAGCATTGGGATCAACAATTTTGTCGCCTGAGATGATACCACTGACATCTCCTGGCTTCATGTCTTTACCTTGTGGATACATGGCTTTACTGCCAACAGCTATGACATAATCCCCAGCGGAAAGGGAAGTGACTTTTTCATAAAAAACAGAACCGAACACCAACTTCCTTGAGAAGGAGTAAATAGTGTTTCTACCTATCGTGAAGGCTTTTGTTGCCTTCATGTAATCGCTCTTACCATCGGTAGAATTGAATGTGACTTTGAAGCCAGAAGCCGTGTAGCTGTCGCCTGCCGGAATGGCAATATGGAAATACTTGGGGGTAGCAGCATCGAGTGTCACACCCTCACCACAGTCAAGGGTGACAGTATTACTGCCACCAGAACCTATCACAGCCTTATTGTCACTTACGGTAAACGAACCCGCCAATGGTTCGGAAGCTTCCACTACAATATTCGACAATGTGCCGCTGCCCGTGAGAACAAACTCGAGCACTCCACAAAGATTCTTAAAGCTGAGATCATTTCCGCTGGCAACCGATGCATACATAGGACAGTTGCTAATTTTGCCGTCCTCATAGGTTTGTGTAGCTGGCAGGGTGGTTGGATTGCCATAGATGGAAACGGGATAATAGGCCTTCAATGCACCCGTAGGAGCAGCCTTCGTATCATTTTTCTCGAAACTTGCGGAAGTACCGCTTTCAGATGTCATATACTTTACTCCATTAACCACGATTTCGTCGCCTTCGACCCACGCCACACTCTTACCATCAAGAGCGGTACGCGAACCGCCCACCTGCTCAAGAGCGGCGGTGAAAGTGTTGCTCACAGGAGCAGGCGAATCAGCACCATCACTCTGACATGAACTCATGGCCAAGCAAAGCGCCACGACAGAAGTTGCAAAAAACAGCTTTTTCATAATCATATCCTCCAGCCATTAATCAGTTCAGCCAATCATTACTTCCTTCTTCGTAACCCTCGGAGGAGGTATTATAGGAATCGCTGACACACAAAATACGACGCTCTCTCATGGCAACGACCTTCATGGAAGGAGCTACATAAGGTTTTTTTCCCAACAATGATTCCATCTTTCCTATTTTATTTTGAATTAATCACCTTACAAATAACAACTTCAACTCCCCCCCCAAAAAAACTAAGAGCAACTTCGAAACGAAAGAACTTGAAATCAAAAAAAAGCCAATTCCCAATGGAAACTGACCCCCAAATTGAGCGGCAAACGAGACTCGAACTCGCGACCCCGACCTTGGCAAGGTCGTGCTCTACCAACTGAGCTATTGCCGCAACAAAAGAAGTGAAGAGAATGAGACTCGAACTCACACG
>DCGR01000032.1 GCA_002315285.1 Bacteroides sp. UBA1773
CGATGCTCAACGTGTATGTGCGCACGCAGGTGAAGTGCATCCGTGGACGCATCGACATCGTGGTGCAGATGCCCAACACCATCTATGTGATGGAACTGAAGCTGCATGGCACTCCCCTCTCCGCCCTGAAGCAGATAGAGAGCGGCGACTACGGTGTGCGCTACTCCACCGACGGCCGCAGGGTGGTGAAGGTGGGCATCCGCTTCGACATGAAGAAGCTGGGCATCAAGGACTGGAAGGTGAAATGATAGGGATTCAATGATATGGACAACAAGGAAGAATTTTTGAACCTGCTCCGCTCTACAGGGCGTGAGGGCATGGAGGGTGTAATCGAAGAGTTGGAAAAACTGGGGTTCTACGAGGCTCCAGCAAGTACAAGGTTCCACCTGAACGTGAAGGGTGGACTGCTTGTCCATTCGCTCAATGTGTGTCGCGTGGCGTTGGAGCTGAGGGAGGTGATGATACGGATGGACGACAGCCTGCGGGAATCGTTGCCCAAGGATAGTGTGATCATTGCTGCCTTGCTGCACGATGTGTGCAAGGCCGACATCTACAAGCCTGTCACGAAACGGCAGAAAAACAATTTCGGCGTGTGGGTGGACGTGCCAGGCTATGAGGTGGATTACAGCGGTTTCCCGCTGGGACATGGCGAGAAGTCGGTGATTGTGCTGCTGCAGTGCGGACTGCTGATGAGCGACGACGAGATCATGGCCATCCGATGGCATATGAATGCCTGGGACCTGCCTTTCCAGTCGGCCGACATCAAGGGCAATTTCAACATGGCGAAGGACATCTGTCCGCTACTCTCACTGGTGCAGGCTGCCGACGGCCTTTCGTCGAACCTGATGGAAGTCAAGCAGACAACAGAATAAGCAATGACAAAGAACGACTGACAACCATGATGACAAAGAGAACAAAATGTGTGCTGGCGGTGCTGTGGTGTGTAGGTGTCTGTGGGGCATGGGGACAGCAGGTGGCATCGTCGTGGAATGTGGATGACACGAACATCACCATCTTCACACCGGCCATCACCGACACGGTGCGCCTGTTTGTGATTTCGGACACCCACCTGTTTTTGGCCGATGAGCGCGAGGAACCTTACAAGGAGTACAGCAACCGCATGTCGAAGGCTTACAACACCACGAAACACTTCAAGACGGGTGAGGCTACCGACCCGATGCGGCAGTTGCAGGCAAGCATGGAGAAGGCCCGGCAGTTCAGGGCCGATGCCATCGTCCACATGGGCGACCTGCTCAGTTTCCCTTCCGAATGTGGTGTGGAGTGGAGTAGGGGAGTGCTCGATGCCTCAGGCATTGCGTGGTACTACATTTCGGGCAATCACGACTGGCATTACGAGGGCATGGAGGGTTCGGAGGAGAGTCTGCGTGGCGAGTGGACCGTGAAACGTCTGTCGGCACTCTATCGAGGCCATTCGCCCTTGGCGTATGCCGTGGACGTGAAGGGAGTGAAGCTGCTTCTCATCGACGATTCCATCAATGGGATGTTGCCTTGGCAGGTGGATTTCTTCAACCGTGAGGTGGCCGACGGGAAGCCTTCGATGCTGTTCATGCACGTGCCTTTGGCAGCTGCCGGACGTACCTCAAGGGGTTACACCATTGGCAGCCATGAGTGGGGTGCGGCTATCGACCATAACTACGCGATACGCCGTCCACAGTGGCCGTCCGACGGGCACCAGCAGGCCGACTACGACTTTCGCGATGCGGTGGTGCAGGCGGGCAAGGACAATCTGCTGGCTGTGTGCTGCGGACATGTGCATGTGCAGACGTGCAGCTATCTGGCTACCGTCCCGATGTTCACCGTGCGCGACAATGCTTCGGGAGGCTTCTACTGCGTGACCTTGGTGCCGCAGCGGTAGGTGTTTCCTGCATACGGTCTGATGGCAGCGACGGGAGACTGGAACGAGTGTTATCGTTGCAGCAGTTTGCCAAACAGCGAGAACACCTGTGCGACAGTGTCTTTGCTGGCTATGGGTATCTTGATGTTGGTTTCTCCAGTGGCTGGATTTACATCTACGATGTTGTCGATCAGCTGCTTGGTTGCCTCGGGCGACTTGAGTGTTTCGGCCAGTCCGCTGAGGAAGGAGAAGCCTTGGTTGATGAGTTGCTGTGGGTCGTGCGCCATATCGCTAGGATGTTGCGTATCAGGTTGGGCATGTGGCGTGTGAGGTTGCGGAGGCAGTGGGTCTTGTGGGCAGCTGTTGGCTGCGGCAGTCGCTTTGGGTTCAGCTACGTCATCGGCTGTTTCCGGACTGTTTCCGATGGGTTGCCCTTCATCATACGCGGTGGTTGCCTCGGGCTCGGGTTCTTCATCCACAAGTTCTACGGTGGGTGTTTCGGTGGTTTCTTTCATGACACATGAGATGTCTTCCATGAATTTCTTGAACTTGTCTTCGCTGATGAAGACAGTGTCATCGCCACCGTCCAGTACGCCTTCGAACATGGATGTCTTGAACTGTAATTTACCAATCATGCCTTCCTCGATGGAGGATTTCGAGACGAGGTTGAGAACTTGCACGGGACGTTCCTGCCCCAATCGGTAAATGCGTGCGATACGTTGCTCCAGCACGGCTGGATTCCAAGGCAGGTCGAGGTTGATGAGTACGCTTGCGGCCTGTAGGTTAAGGCCGGTAGAGCCGGCATCGGTGGAGAGGAACACGCGGCTTTCGGGGAGGGTGGTGAAATTTTCCACCAATTCGCCCCTTTGCTTCGAGGGGACATTGCCGCAGAGGTATTCGTAGCGTATGTGTCGTTTTTCGAGTTCCATTGCCACAAGTCGTGTCATCCGTTCCCACTCGCTGAATATCACGACTTTCTCGTCGCCGTTTTCGAAGACATTGTCCAGCAGATTCATCACTTCCGCGATTTTCATGTCGTGCCGCGTCTTCAGGTCTTGTTCGAGAATGAAGGTACTGTCGGCAACCATGCGCATCTGTGCCAGCAGTTTCATCATCTTGCGTCGGTCGGCTTCCGACATGTAGTGGAACTTCTGGTATTTGTTGATGAGTATTGTCAACTCCCATTTGAAACTGGCGTGATAATCGGCCTGTTGTGTGGTCATTGGCATCAGGATGAATTGGTCGCTTCTTTTGGGCAGTTGCAGTTGCACTCCTTTCTTTGTCCTGCGTATGAGCCTGTCGCTGATTTGCTCACCTACGGCGTTGAGATTCTGGTAGCCTATGACGCTTCCCTTGTCGGGGTCGATCAGGATATGCTTGTTGCGGAACAGGTAGTAGGGACCCAGGCAGAACTGGTCAACCAGTTCCATGTTGGCATACAGCTCTTCAAGTTTGTTTTCCAGAGGTGTTCCGGAAAGCAGTACGGCATAACTGGAAATGATTTTGCGCGCGGCCTTCGAGATGAGCGTGTCCCAGTTTTTCAGTCGTTGTATTTCATCCATGATGAGCACATCGGCAACAAGCTGGCCATGCAGACGCACATCGTTGAGCATTGCGTGATACGACACAATCTTGTAGGGGATGCGCGACCTGTAGAGTTCGGCACGTTTGGGTGGGTTGCCTTCGATGACAACCACCTTTGGCATTGGCATGTTGCCATCGCCATCAACTGTGTCGCCACCGGTAAACTTTTCTATTTCTTTCTTCCATTGGTATTTCAGTGATGTCGGGCATACGATGAGTACACTTTCAGCCAGTCCCTCACGCAGGAATATCTCGGCAGAGGCAATGGCTTGGATGGTTTTTCCAAGTCCCATCTCGTCGGCAATGATGGCTTTGCCGGCTTTGACGGCAAAACGGATACCTTCTTTCTGATAGGGGTAGAGGTGTGCGGTGAGTATTTGGTCGAGGACATTGTCGGTGTATTTTTTGTCCATCATTTTTTCGCGTTGTTGTTTTTCGCGTTGTTCGATGATGAAATCCAATGCGTCATCGTAGCAACGGAAGTCGGCACTGATGGCCTTGGCTGCCTGCATGAAGACATCGAACTTGGCGTAGGCCGACTTGCGCATCACCCCATTGTCATCGAAATAGTCTTTGGCAAGTTGCATGAGAGCCTCCCGACAGTCTTCGCCGAAACGAATCTTTACCCTTCGTGGTCCTTTATAGTCGATATATACCGATGAATAGCCTGGTTCTTTCCTGCAGATTCTTTTGTGCTTGTCTTTCACCCATAGTTTCACAGCTTCCAGATGTTTGCATGTGCCCAGTTGTGATGTCTTGAAATCGTAACATGAGCAATAGTTCCACGTGCTTTCGGCTCCTCGGTAGGTCACTTTGTAGTCGTTTCGGGTGGTGGCATTGTACACCCGGTATTCACCGGCAGCAAACTGTTCATCGACCTGGCTGATGGAAAAGGTCTCTTTCTCGGCTTGTTGTTGTCGCAAGGCTATTTGCCATTCCTGTAATGTCATGCCTGCGGGTTTGTACAGGTTGGTCATCTTGGGTACCACTACCTTGGAACGCTTTCGGGTTGTGGCTTTCTTTTTGTTCTGTTGGGTGGTTTTGCCTTGTGGTTTTTTGGCTTTTGCGGAGCTTTTGTCGGTCATACGTCTAATAGATGGTTTATTGGGTGAATCTTATATTGGGGGATGAAGGCAATCAGGAAGGTCTTGTCATTCGTTTCTCTCTGAAATCCGTCATTATTTTGGTTGATGTATGTACACATATTTGCTTGGAATCTGAAATAAATCATTTCTAATTTAGGTGCAAAAATACATAATTCCATCGGAATAATGAAGATTTTCCGAGAGTAATCAAGCGTGATTGCCGAAAACTCTTTTGCATTTGGTTTTGGGGTAAAAAAAACAAAGGAATGAAGCGTCGTGGAGAAAAACATGTTATTTTTGCGGAGAAATTCTAAATGTTTTTAGTAATATGAAAAAGTTTTTATTGACCATGGCGGTTGTTGTGTCCGCCACCATGTTGTCGGCACAGAACGTGTTGCCCAACGACCCTGCAGTGAGGGTTGGGAAACTCGACAATGGGCTGACCTATTTTATCCGCCACAACGATAAGCCCGAGCAGAAATGTGAATTCTACTTGGTGTCGAAGGCAGGTGCCATCAACCAGGACGAGGGTCAGGACGGTTTGGCCCACTTTCTGGAGCACATGTGTTTCAACGGACTGAAGAATCTTCCAGGTAAGCAGATGTTGGAGTATCTGCAGGGCATCGGTGCCGCTTTTGGTACCAACATCAATGCGGGTACTGGCATCGACCAGACCAGCTACATGCTCAACAACATCCCTGTGATTCGTGAGGGCATCATCGACACTTGTCTGATCGTGATGCACGACTATTCGCACTTCGTGCTCAACCAGCCGGCTGAGATCGATGCCGAGCGCGGTGTCATTCTGGAGGAGAAGCGTACTCGCAACACGGCGCAGTGGCGCATTGCCGAGCAGTCGCAGCAGTATCTGTATCCTGGCACGAAGTATGCCGATGCCTACAAGGACCTGATTGGTTCGGAGGAGACACTGAAGAACTTCAAGCCAGAGACGCTGGTCGATTTCTATCACACGTGGTACCGTCCGGACAAGCAGGCCGTGATTGTGGTGGGCGACATCGATGTGGACCAGGTCGAGGCAAAGCTGAAGGCATTGTTTGCCGACATTCCTGCAGTGGAGAACCCACGCCAGATGGGCGACATCGTGGTGCCCGACAATGCCGAACCCATCATCGGCATCGTGACCGACCCGGAGCTCAACTTCAACGCTTGTGAGTTTTACTGGCGTCGGACGGCCATCCCCTTGCAGTTGCGTAACACCGACCAGGCTTACGTGGCTTCCATCATCGACGAGGTGATGGAAAATGTAATGGACGAACGTTTCGCCGACATTGCCACACGTCCGGATGCGCCATTCCTGAATGCTGGATTCGGCAGCACGAACCTCATCAAGACCTGCGATGCTGCCGTGGGCAACGTGTCGTACAAAAACGAGGGCGACAATGCCGCCATCAAGGCTCTTCTCTATGAGGTGGAGAAGGTGAAGCGTTACGGCATCACACAGGCCGAGTACGAGCGTGCGAAGAGCAAGATGGTTGCCGCCTACGAGAAGAGGATGGAGGGTGCCGAGACCCGCAAGAATGCTGAGTTCATCCAGCCCATCATGAAATATTTCCTGCTCAACGTGCCTTACATGGAGCCTGCCACCGAGTGCCAGATTGCCAAGACCATACTCGACCAGCTCACACCTGCCATCGTGAACCAGGTGTTGCAGTCGTACATCACGGAGAAGAATCTGTCGGTAGTGCTGGTTGGCCCGAGCACCGTAGCCCATCCCACGGAGCAGGACATCAGGAACATGCTGACCGCATCGCGCAGCATGGAGATAGAGGCTCCGAAGGAAGAGGCAAGCATGGAGCCGCTGCTCAACCCCGATGAGGTGAAGGTCGGCAAGGTGACGGCTGCCAAGCCGTCGGTTTCCGGTTCTACGGAGTGGACATTGAGCAACGGCGTGAAGGTGGTGGTACTGCCTACCCAGCACAAGAAGGATGAGGTGCTGCTCTCATTGAGCTTGCCCGGTGGCAAGTCGCTCATCGAGACAACCGACATCTGCTCGTTCGAAAGCAATATCTTCTCTACGGCCCGCGCGTTGTCGGGGTTGGGCAAGTTCTCCAAGCAGGACTTGGCGAAGATGCTGGCAGGCAAGATGGTACGCCTGTCGATGTTTGTCAACGATGACAACCACGGATTCAGTGGCTCTTCCACGCCCAAGGACATCGAGACTGCCCTGCAGTTGCTTTACCTGAACTTCACGCAGCCCCGTTTCGATGTGGGTGAGTATGAGGTGGCTGCCAACCAGCTGAAGGCCTATCTGGCCAATGCGGCCACGAACCCGCAGTTCGTGTTCTACCAGCACGTGGCGAAGGCTACGGAGCCGGGTGAGCGTGACGTGTTCATCAGCGATGAAGTGCTGGCAAAAGCAAGACTCGAGACAATGGAGAAGGTGGTGAAGCAGACTCTCTTCAAGGATGCGGCAGGTGCCGTGTTGTATGTGGTAGGCAATGTCGATTTGGCCGCACTGCAACCATTGGTAGAGAAGTATGTGGGCTCATTGCCACAGGGTAAGAAGGCAGCTGGGTACATCGACCGTGGTGAGCGTCCACGCATGGGTACATACGAGGACCGCTTTGACATGGCGATGCAGACTCCCAAGGTGTCGGTGCTCCAGTCGTATGTGAAGGAGATGCCAGCTACCATCGAGAACCGCATGGGATTGACGGCTTTGCATTACATTTTGAACATGGTTTATACCGATACACTTCGCGAGGAAGAAGGTGGCACTTACGGTGCAAGCGTGGATATGGACTTTGTTCGTTTGCCACAGCCAATGGCATCGTTGGTGGTTATGTTTGATACCAACAAGCAGCAGGCTCCCGCACTTGAGAAACTGGCTCGCAAGGGACTGGAGGATATTGCAAAGGGCAACTTGTCTGACGATTACTTCAACCGTACTCTTGAGTTCTTCAAGACCCAGTTACCACAGCAGCGTATCACCAACAGCTACTGGAGCAGAAGTCTGGAAAGATACTACCGTTGGGGTGAAGACTATGATAAGGAGTTTGAGGCAGCTATTGCCAAGTTGACAAAAGCTCAGATTATCGCGATAGCCAAGCAGTTCGTAGAGTCGGGCAACTTGGTTTCGGTAGTGATGGGTCCTGCCGAAAAGTGATTGCTTCATGCCTGGGGCATGAATGAACACATAGGGCAAGGGCTTCGCGTGAGGTTTATCCTTTCGGCGAAGCCCTTGCTGCGTATGGAAGTGTTTCTTCACATTGTCTCGGTGAAATTGCGTTACGAATTTTGTGTAAACCGTCGCAGGGCCTGGCTGAGGCCGTCGTCATCGACATCGGCGGTGACATGGTCGGCATGTCGTTTCACTTCGTCGGAGGCGTTGCCCATGGCCACTCCTATGGCGGCATATTCCATCATGGGCACATCGTTGTTGCCATCGCCAACGGCCATGGTTTCACTGGTTTCGAAACCGAAGTGTCCGGCCATTACCTGGATGCCCAACGCCTTGTTGGTGCCGTTGGCTACGATATCGACGAAAGGGACTGTCCAGCGTTCGGTGTGGCAGTGGGGCATCATGGCCATGAACTGTTCTTCTTCCTCGCCTGGCAGACAGTAGGCGGTGAGCTGCATGATGCCCAGCTTTGCGGCCACTTGGTCGGGACTTGCCTCGTGGGTGAGGTCGGGGAAGTCGGAGTAGGGACCGATGTCAGCCAAGGTGAGCCCCCCGGTTCCAAACGAGTTTTTCACGGCAGGGTGGTGTGGCAAGTGGATGTAGATGTGCCGGGCTGCAATGCCAACCAGGGGCAGGTGGTGGGTCTGCACGAAGCTTATGGCGTGGGCCACATCGGTGGGGTGCATGGTGGCGCAGCTGATGTCGGTGCCGTCGGCATCGACGCAGTTGGCACCGGTGAGGCACACCATGCCATCGGCTTCAATGCCGTGTATGTTGGCCATGAACTGTTTGGCGCGGCTGGTACACAGAAACACCTTGATGCCTGCCCGCCGTGCGTCGTGGATGGCTTCGATGGCACTCTGTGGAATGGTATGTCGGCGGATGGAAATGATGGTTCCGTCGATGTCGAGAAAAATGGCTTTTATCATGTACGTTTCGTTTTTGTGTCCGATTACAGGATGCCCATCTCTACCAGCAGCACGATGCGCTCGATGAGTGCGTCCTCGCCCAAGGGGTCGTATTGTTTCTTCAGGCTTGCCCCGAAGGTGGCGGCAAAGGCCTGGTAGATGGAGGCACGGAAGGAACCGAGGAAGGCTTTCACAAGTTCGAAGGTGGTGGAGTTGGTTTCCCGATACACCAACTTGATGAGCATCTTGCCTTGCGAGAGCGTGAGTTTCTTCATCACTGGGGTGTATTGCTGTTTCAGGCTTTTCTCCACTTTCTTCAGGTGGGACTGCCGTTCGGCAGGGGGGAGCGTCTGGGCATATTCGTAGGTTTCGATGATGATGTTGCGTATCTCCTTGGCAAGTGGCAGCGTTTTCTTCACGTTGGTCACCATGCGCGAGTACTGTTTCTGCTGCTTGCGGCTCTTGAACGTGAGCGGCTTGAACACATACACCTCCGGCATTTGTAGCGAGGGGATGGTGTCGCCGTTGTATATACATGCCGGCACTCTGATGCCACTGATGGTGGTATTGACCTCCTGTGCGCCCATTGTCAGGGCGAATAGGCAGCACAAGATGCAGAATATGAGCAATTTCTTTGTCATTGCGCTGCAAAAATAGGAAGAAAATACTATTTTTGTGGCATGAAGCGACTGATATTTATATTTTCATTAGGCTTTTTCACATTTGTCATGCAGGCGCAGAATGTGGTGGAGAATGTGGTGCAACAGCTCATGGAGTGGGATGAGGGCTTCGATGCTGCCGTGTGGGAGGAGCGTCTGGAAGAACTTTCCCACCTGCACGAACAGCCTCTGGACATCAATACCATCAGCAAGCAGCAGCTCGAACTGTTTCCCTTCCTGTCGTCGCGGATGATAGAGAACATCCTGTATTATCTTTACAAATACGGACCGATGAAGACCGACAAGGAACTGATGATGGTGGAGGACATGGACCTGGAGACCTGTGCCTTGTTGCGCCAGTTCGTGTATGTGGGCGAGGTGGCGGAGAAGATACATCAGCCAAGCCTTGGGAATATGCTGCGACATGGCAGGCACGATGTATCGACACGCTTGGATGTGCCGCTATACGAACGTCGTGGTTACAAGGAGGGCGTTTACGAAGGCAGTTCGCTGGCTCACAACGTGCGTTACCAGTTCCATTATTCCGACCGTGTGATGGCGGGTGTCACGGCAGCGAAGGATGCCGGGGAACCGTTTTTTGCGGGTCGCAACACGAAGGGCTACGACTCTTATTCTCCATATTTGTATCTGCGTGGTTTTGGCAGGATAAAGGCTTTGGCTTTGGGCAATTATCGCCTGAACTATGGCTACGGCATGGTGGTGAACAACAATTTCAGCATGGGAAAGACATCGATGCTGAGCACACTCGACAATCGGGCGCAAGGCATCCGCAAACATTCTTCGACCGACGAATACAACTATCTTCAAGGTGGGGCATTGAGTTATGCCTTGGGGAGGCGATGGAGTGCCGATGTGTTTTATTCGAACCGGTTGATGGACGGCAACCTCAGCGATACGGGCGAGATAACATCCATCAAGAAAGACGGGTTGCACCGACGTGACCTGGAGTGGGAAAAACACAACACCTTCCGCAGTGAGGTGTTGGGAGGCAATGTGGCATACGATGGCCGCTGGGTGGATGTGGGCGCTACAGTGGCATACCAGCATCTGGACCACCGACTTGACCCCACCCCTCACGACTATAACCGCTACTATGCACGTGGCAACGATTTCCTGAACGTGGGTGTGAACTATCGTGCGGTGTGGCGTCGGCTGACATTGCAGGGAGAGACGGCTGCCGACAAGGAGGGGCATCTGGCCATGATCAACACCCTGCGGCTGAACTGCATCTCCGACTGGCAGCTGATGCTCATGCAGCGTTACTACGAGGCTGCGTATGCCTCATTGTTGGCGCGCGGAGTGGGTGAGGGCTCCTCGGTGCAGAACGAGAGTGGCGTCTATGTGGGGGCAGAGGGGAAGCTCATGCGATATGTCAGGGCATCGGTCTATGCCGATTGTTTCTACTTCCCTTGGTATCGATACCAGGTAAGCAAGAAGGCTACCACAGGCTTTGATGGAGGCATCCAGCTTACGTACAAGCCGCGTCCGATGTTCAGCCTGCTCACACGCTATCGCTACAAGCGCAAGCATCACGACCATACTCCTGAGGATGCTGACAAGGCGACTATTCCTTTCATTACGCAACGCCTCAAGGTACAGGCCGACTACAGGCTTTCTTCGTGTCTCACATTGCGTTCGAATGTAGATGCAAGCCATACCCACTACGACGGCTGCCCTTCATCGGTAGGCTGGCTGTTGGGTCAGTCGGTGGGGTATGGCAGCACGCAGCTGCCGTTGCAGGTGGATGTGTCGTTTGCGTGGTTCGACGCCGACGACTACGATTCACGTCTCTATGCCTACGAGCGTGGGGTGCTGTATTCGTTTTCGGTGCCTTCGTTCTATGGTGAGGGACATCGCATCAGCGGAGTGGTGCGCTGGGCCATTACGCCACATGTCATCCTGCAAGTGAAGGTGGCTACCACCCATTATCGCGATCGCGACGTGATAGGTAGTGGTTATGACCGTATTGCAGGGTCGGACAAGTCGGATGTGAATTGTCTGTTGAGGCTGAAGTTATGACCTGAACGCAAAACGTTATCGGGGGTTGGAAACAGAGAGCATAGGAGCCTCTCCCCAACCCTCCCCTGAGGGGAAAGGAACTGAAGGCTGGCAATTGATAACTGACAACTGATAACTGGCAGTTGGCAACTGAAAATGGCGATTTCTCAGAAATTTCACAAATAAAATGGTTGATAGTTGTAAGAATAGATATTGTTGTTTATATTTGCCAACGAAAATGTTTGGAAATGATTCGTGTTGAGCGTTTGTATTGTGCCTTTCAACGTGACAGGCAAAAGCGAAGCTTTCAACAGATGAAGAATCCATTTATTGTAGAATAGTCCTTAAAAACGAATCGATTAGGTTGAACACCATGTATGAAAAACTGATTGGAATCGCCACCTCGTATGCTGTGGAGTATTGTAGTGATGCCGTTCATACGGCTCATTTGTTTAAGGCCATCCTGCATAAGGATGTAGGCTTGGTGCCGTTTGTCGAGACCACCCTCGACAAGGATTACTACTATTTGTTGGAGTGGGCCGACGTGCAATGTCAGTTGGCACCGCGTGCCACACGTCCGATGCGCGACCTTGATTTGTCGGCTGAGGCGGAAGACGTGATGGCTGAAGCCGACAATTATAAGCTGAAATTCGGAATATCCGAGACCAATGAGGTTTGTGTGCTGGCTGCTTTGGTGACCCCTGGGGTGGGCTTTAGTTTCGACCAGCTTAAAACCCTTCCGCTTTCGCCGCAGGACATCTGCAAGGCTGTGGGAACAGGAGCTGATATGGCTGAGCCCGCATTTGTGCCTGCTCCTGGTGTGGCTCCGAAGGGTGTGGGCGCGAACATCAAGGAGTACACCCTCGACAAGGTGAAGGAGGTTCGTGACGGCAAGATAGGAGTGATTGTAGGCTTTGAGGAGGAACTGGGCATCTTGTTCGAAACGCTGGGGAGGAAGACAAAATCGAATGTGCTCATCACGGGTGAGGCAGGAGTGGGGAAGACGGCCTTGGTACAGGCGTTTGCTACGCGCGTGGCAAACGGAGAGGTGCCTCCTTTCCTGCAGCAGGCCACCATACTGGAAATTGATCTGGCTGCACTGACTTCGGATGCCCAATACAAAGGTGAGGTTGACGACCGTTTCAAGAAGATCATCGGCTACATGGAGGAACAGCGTGCCACAGGGGCTGCGGCCGTGTTGGTGATTGAGTCGATAGACAAGCTGTTCGACAAGCAGGGATCGCTTTTTGGCTGTTCGGCCATCCTGAAGCAGGAACTGACCAAAGGTGCACTGCAGCTCGTGGCCACAGCCAGCATAGACGGTTATACCAAGCATATCGAAACCGATAAGGAGGTGGTGTGCAAACTGGAAAAGCTTTCCATCGAAGAACCCACAGCCGACCTTTGCTTAGACATCCTCAAGGGTGCCATTCCGGCTTATGAGAAATTCCATGGCATAAGCATTTCGGAGACCGTGATGCAGGATGCCATACGCTTGGCAAAGCGCTACCTGAACGAAAAGGCATTGCCCGACTCAGCCTTCGACCTGATAGACCGCTCGATGTCGGCACTTAAAATAGCCAATGGCAAGGTCGAGGCGGTGCAGCGTACCGAGTTGGTAACGGCCGACATGGAGACGGTGGTGTCGAAACAAAGCGGCATCCCTTTGGGCAAGGTGCAGACATCGGAACGCGATCGGCTGTTAGGAGCGGAGGTGACTATGAGACAGCGTGTGATAGGTCAGGACCATGCCATCAAGAAAGTACTCGACTCGGTGTTCGAGTCGCGGTCGGGACTGAACAAGAAGGGTCAGCCCATGGGCAGTTTCTTCTTTCTAGGTCCTACGGGTACAGGTAAGACGGAACTTTCGAAGACGTTGGCTTCGTTTCTCTTCGGCGATGAGTCGTCGTTGCTTCGGTTTGACATGTCGGAATTCAAGGAAGAACATTCGGTGGCTCTGCTCTATGGAGCTCCTCCGGGATATGTAGGCTACGAAGAAGGTGGATTGTTGGTAAACAAGATTCGCCAGAACCCTTACAGCGTGGTATTGTTTGACGAGATAGAAAAAGCCCACAAGTCGGTATTCGACCTGTTTCTGCAGATTCTTGACGAAGGAAAGCTGCACGACCGTCTGGGACGTGTGGGCGACTTCAGCAATGCCATCATCCTCTTCACATCAAATATCGGCAGCAAATTCATTACCCAGAAGTTTGAGGAAGGTTTCATTCCTTCCAACACCGACATGATGGATGTGATGCAGCAGTATTTCCGTCCGGAGTTTCTGGCTCGTCTGACGGAGATTGTGCCGTTCGCACCCATCACTCCTGGCATAATAGTACAGATATTCGACATCCATTTGCGTGGTCTCATCAAGTTGCTCGATGAGAAGAACATCCGTCTTCTGCTCGACGATGACACCAAGCAGGCCATTGCCATGCGTGGCTTCGACCCCCAGTACGGAGCGCGTCAGATTATCGGAAACATCCGTAAGGAGATACGCCATCCGTTGTCAAAGCTGATCATTGCTGGAAAAGTGAGCGATGGCGACACGGTGCGTGTAGCCGTGAAGGATGGCGAAATGGTGTTTACGAAAGAATGACAAAACAATAAAAACCTAAAAAAGATAGTGTTATGGCAATAAGAGAAAATTTCATTTCCATGGCTCCCGATGAGGAGTCGAACGCAAAGGTCAGCTTAATCGACCAGAACAAGACATTGATGATAGACCAGTACACTCCCAACGTGGAAGCCGGACATCCTGAATTGGTAGAGGATATCCAGAACATCGAGGATGCGTTCGCGCACTTCAAGCCTTCCGTGGAGGTTGATTTCGTTGACGAGGATGGTGGCAGTGTGAATGAGACACTCAAGTTCAATGAACTGCGCGATTTCGAGACGCAAGGCGGCAAGGGACGAATGGTGCAGAACTCACCGTTCCTGTCGGGAGTGAAGATGAAAATCGATGTGAACGAGAAAATTCAGAAAAGTATCGAGCAGAACCGCAAGCTGCGTGACATCCTTAAGGAAGCCGGTTCGCGTGCCGAGCTGAAGGAAGTGTTGCAAGCCATGTTGGCCGAACTCGAAGCATAATCATGAACGCAAATAAAAAATAGGATATGGCAGATACAGAAATGCAGATGGCGGCACAGGCAGGTGCTGCAGCTCAGGGAGCCGAACAGGCTGCCCCTTCGAAAGACGTGTCGAACCTTTTGGCCTCATTTGGCGGATTCAGTGCCATTCGTGGCTTCATGCCCGATGCCGACAACATGAATCCCGCCCACAAGGCGGCTAAAAACGTGTTTTTGACCGACAAGCGATTTTCCGACAAGCGTGCGGCACTGACGAACGAAATCAAGGGTTGGCTCGAGTTGCTCGACGATGGTGGAGGAACAGCCACGGAAATGGTGGAGAGATGTAAGGTTAAGAAAGAAAAATACACCAAGGTGCTGAAGCAGGGAATTACCGATGCGTTGTATGCTTCGAAGGATATGGAACGCTCCTATCGTGAGCTCGATTCTTTCTTCAAGACTGCCAACACCGACAAGGTGAAGAACTTACGCATTATCAATGTGCTCAAGGAGGATATTGCCGATGCTGATTCCGGCTTTAAGGATGAGGTGGAAAACCTGCTACGCAATGGGTTTGACCGTCTGTCGCTGAAGGATGCCTACAGCTTGGTGTGCGTTCCAGGCAATGTGTTCCAGGACAAGGTCACGCTGTTGCAGTGGGCCAAGCTGGCCTTCAAGTACAAGGTATTGCTCATCACCGACCATGCCGACGAATATTCGTTTGATGACCTCTTTGCCAACACTGAGGGTTATCGCGACAGCGACCAGGAACTCATGAACGTGGTGATGACCGCCAACTGGATTGTGGGTCGCGAAGCCGACAAGATGTCGGCCGATGAGCAGGACTCTGCCGCATTCTACATTGCACCTTCTGCCGCACTTTGTGGAAAATTGTACGATGAGACCGCCAACATGGCACAGGGTGCAGGTGGAAAGAAGTATGGCACGCTGGATGGTGTGAAGGGTGTGAAGATAGATTTGCTTAAGAGCGAGATAGCCCAGTTGATGGACAACCAGATGATACCGATGGTCTATTCGGAAGGTCGTGTCATGGCATTCAACAACTCCACCCTTTACAATGGTGATCTGGATGCGATGAAAGAATACCCCATTGTGCGTGTGTTCGACTGGGTAAAAAAGGTGCTGATGAACTTTGTGCATGAGGTGGCACTTGAAAACTGGGATCCATATAACTCTCCAAAGAACTTGAAGTCGAAAATCCAGGAGTTCCTGAACAATTACAAAGGCTATGGCAACTTGTTCTCGAATTACGAAATCGGAACGCCTCAGCAGGATCCTGTCTCCAAACGAATTACTTGCGATGTGTCGCTGACACCGTTCTATGCTGCCAAGAACTTCGTCATCAAGGTATCGGCCGACAAGAAAGACAAAGAAGCCGCAATGGCATGATGAAACTGGAATGCAGCAATCAAAGAAAAAGTTTTTCACATATTAATCATTTAAAAAACTTACAATTATGGCAAAGACACCTGTAAAAATTGAGATTGATGGTTACAAGGAACGCGAAGTGCTGTTGGTAGAATACGAATTCACACAGGACGTTGACGTGGAAGGACAGATGAGTGGTATCCCACGTGGTGGGAAAATCCATTTGGTAGTGAAGGCACTGAACGATGGTACACCCGACCTGATGGCCTGGATGTTGGAAAAAAACCTGGCAAAGGACGGCAAGATTTCGTTTAGTGAGACAAAGACTGGCAAGCAGATGAAGGCCATTGAATTCAAGGGAGGTTATTGCGTGGAATACCATGAACGGTGGGAGGACAAGCAAGAGCACATGGAGGAAATAATGATTTCCTGCAAGAACATCAAGTTCGGTTCGGTGGAATTCCAGAACGAATGGGCATGACAATCGCCCCAGTGATAGGAAATCGATAAGTAATCAAACAAAAAACAGAACTATTATGGCAGAAAATACAAACCCCGTAACCTTAGAGGTCAACGGTTTCGAGAAACGTGAAGTTGTTTTTGTGGACTATAAGTTTGATCAGGCTGTTGATCGCGAAGGTCAGATTGCCGGCATACCCCGTGGTGGACGTATCACGGTGAGAGTAAAGGCCATGAATGATGGCAACAACCAGTTGATTCAGTGGATGCTGAACCCTAATGACCCACGCGACATGAAGGTGGTGTTCTTGAACACGGTGGATGGTACAACCATGAAGACACTCGAGGGAACTGGTTGCTATTGTGTGAACTACAAGGAAAAATGGGAAGACGGACAAATGCATTTCGAAGAGGTTGAAGTGGTGTGCCAGACCTTGAAGAACGGTTCCGTGGAATTCGTGAATCCTTGGAAGTGACAACTGAAAGATGACCATCATAACTCATCTCAAATTAACTGATAAAGCTACCGCATCATCCTACGGCAAGTCATACCTTGTCGTAGGATGTACGCTACATGTGAATAGGTCCTATGATGCCGTGCATCCAACTTCCAAACCGGTATGCGAAAGTTTGGAAATCACCTTAGTTGCTCCAGACAAAACCGACTTGAGACTTCAAGAATGGTTTTTGTTGCATAGTTTGCAGAGTGGAGAGTTGGAATATGACATACAGGACGTGACGAATACAGCCAGTACGATAAAACGTATCGTGACGTTTCAGAATGCGCAATGTATTTCCTATAAGGAACATTATGACATCAAGAAACGGTCACAATGTTTGCTGACGCTGAAGATCTTCCCAGAAACCTGCAAGGTGGAAGAAATTACCTTTAAAGCTGAGAAAGAAGATGACTAGTATATCGGCGAAAATGCAGTTGCTTATGTATCCTGGGGTTTTCAAGGAAAAGGGACCAGTGAATCGTGAAGATTGTATGACTGTGCAGTCGCTTGATTATGAGCTACAACGATCGCGTGATGTGTTTGGTAGGGCTTACGGATGTGCCCAGGGAGGATTGATGGACGTGACGGTGCTGATAGGTAGCAAAAACAAAACGAAAGTGTTTTATGAATATATGAATTCCTTTTCCGTGCATTCATTTACACTTCTCTTTTATTCTGGTGATGCAAGCCAATTGACCAACTACGCTACTATGACGGTGGCGGATGGGTATGTGGTTGATATCAAGGAAAAATACAATAAGGACGCGGCAGTAATAGATGAGGAGCAGATATGTCTCACATTGAAAATTTTGCTTACTAAAATAACTTATAAAGGGGTGAATTCCCAACTTGAATCGATATTTGTGGAATGAAAAGCGTGTGATGAGCCATGGCAAATATTATCAAAAATTATGTTTTCTTCACGGAGAACGGGATAAAGGAGGCTGTACGGAAAGAAGCACGTTCTGCTTTGAATGACATCGAGACAGAAACGGTAATGGCGAGTGTGGGTGGAGGAACGATAGATTTTGGACAAGGAGGCAAGTTCAAGGTAAGTAAGATTACCTACGACAAGAGGATATATTACCCAGGCGAGGTTCATGTCACCTTGACGTCGGAAGGTTCAGGCGTGGGGATAAAGTCATTGCGGGAGAATGTGAAGAAAGCATTATTGGGAGGCAAGAGGATAAGCCTGGTGGGTACGAAGAAGGCGAATGCGGAGAATACGCTCAAGGGCGATTTGGTGTATGTCGCCAAGCACTATTGTGTGCTGAGCCTGTCATTCAACACGCAGGAGAAGGAAAGTGTTGTCATCCATGCATTCAGTCCGGACAAAAAGCTCACTTACGACAAGTATTGCAATGTATATACGGGCAAGAAGTTTGGCGGTGAGATTCTGAATGGGGAGTTGGGCAAGGATTCCAATAAAAATGATGGTATTTTCAAGGAGTACGGCATTCCGTTCACGTATAAGGTGGATTATCTGCAACGCCTGAGGAGTGGCAAGGATGAGCTCCGCCAGCCTTATCTGGTGCAGTACAACGAGTCGTTCTACGATTTCATATGCCGCGTGGCCAATCGCTGCGGCGAATATCTGTATTATGAGAACGGTGAGTTGGTTTTGGGACTGCCAACCCTTAATGTCAAGGCCATCGATGTGACCCCAATCATTTACGATTGTCCGGAGATCGACGTTGAAGTTGACAAGGCGATAATCACGAAAAACTTTTATTGTGACTATACGAAAAAGAATAGCGACAGCGCGAAAGGCAACTATTACAATAGTGAGGTCACTGGTGACGAATATTTCCGCAAGACGACAGACAGCGACAAAAAAAGCTATACAGACATAATTGGTTGGTGGGTGCTGTTCAGTAGTCTGGCAAGTGGTTTGCAAGGTAATGACCTGTCGGATTTCATCAGCCGGACAGTGACTGATGCTGGTTCGAATTTAGCCAATGCAGGCATCGTGTGGAGGTCTGTAAAGGACTTTTATAAGAAATATTACATAAACCAAACACCTGATTTTACGGAAGTAGAGGGGAAAGTGATAAGCTTGTTGAGTGATTTCTATCATGAATGTGCCAAGGATGAGGAAAAGGCTACACGCAACATGACGAAGCTCGACTTTCAGGCCAATCTGTCATCCATCATGCTTGGCAATGTCGTAACGATTTGTGACAGTAATCATGTGGTGACTCGTTTGCATGGCTATTATGACGATACAAAGGGGAAGCTGGACAACCATAACTATGCCGAGGTCATCCCTTTCAACAAGTCAGGGAAGGCTGTTCCTCCTGTAGGTCGTGTGCCCCACATCCTGAAGTCATCGCCTCAGGAAGCCAGAGTGGAAAAGACCGATGACCCCTTGTATTTGGGTCGGGTGCGGATTGCCTATCTTTGGCAATACAAAAAAGAGGAGGAAGAAAGGGATAAAGACGGAAAGACAAAAAAGGTACAGAAATTTGCGCTAAGTCCTTGGATACGTATGTCCGTGCCTTTTGCGGGAGGATTGGGCGGCATGGTGATGACCCCTGAGAAAGATAGTCATGTGATGGTGAATTACGTTGACAACAATATAGAACGGCCATACATTGACGGTGCGTTGTACTATGCAGGCCAGAAGCCACCGACAGGTAGCGTCGAGCTCAAGGACAAGTTTTTCCGCCCTGCGGCCAACCGCCGTGTCATTGCCTCGTCGAGTGGTCACAGCATCTCATTTATCGACGACAAGGGAATCGCTGCTTTCACAACTGGTCTGATTCCTCCTGTGGGACAAATATTTGCACTTGTGAAAGGAGCCAAGATGAAGTATGACGAAGAAAAGATTCAGTCGGGTGAAAAGAAACCTTTGGACATCGAAGACCCACAGTTTTCAGGTGGAATGGTTCTCCGCGATTCGAACGACATATACAACATTTCCCTATCAACAGTCGGCAGGAGCATATCCATCAGCAGCCCATTTGGGAAGGTGGATGTCAATGCGTTTACGGGCATCACGATCAATGCACCCAATGGCGATGTGAAGATAGTGGGCAAGAACATCAGCCTCGAGGCTGGCAACAACATTAGCCTTGTGGCAGGCAAGAACATTCGGCCCAAGGACCAGGGAAACAGTGAAACGGTGGGCAGTACGCTTGGTTCGATTGTGGGTGGTATCGTGGGTCAGATACTGGTAGGGCAGTCGAAGAATTTCTTGGGATTCGACCCGACGAAGGTGGCCGACGTGTCGTTCTTGCGTTGCTTATGGGAGGTGTTGTTGCGACCCGTGGAGGGGACGCTGTCCATCAAGTCGAATCGGAATGTTACCATGGCGGCAGGAAAGGGTGTGCCAATGATTCCTACGACTTTGATGTCAGACAAGAAAATTGGTTTGGGGGATAGTGGGGAAAAAGCGAGTGACTTTACGAATGCGGCAAAGGAAGAAGAGCCGTATAGGGCAATACAAGATAGAATAGTACAGGTCGTCAAAGCAATAAATGACTTTTATGCAGCGATTGATGCTTGTATAAGTTATATTAGGACCAATATCGAAACTCTTTGGGATATGAAGCAGCAATTGCAATGGGACTCTTTAAAAGGAAAAGACAAGGCTTCTATAAACAACATCAATAACCTTGCAGAGACGTTGAAATATTGTTATGAAACTAGAGATAGGAACAATATAGACTTGGAAAAATCAGCTCTGGAGGATATAATAGTGGAAGATTATGTTATGATAGGGGTGAAAACCGAATTTGAAAGACTGTGGATACAAATAGTGTGTCAAATAAAAAAACTCTTGGGTCTGGATAAGAATGTTTTAAAGGAAAGAATCAACGGGTGTCTCGTTGGCAAAGAAATAGCTTTGGATGAGGGCTGGGTTATATTTTCAAAGGATATCTCAACAAGTGATGGCCGGGAATATTTGGTGGAACATGACATTGCAGCGATAAAAACACAGACAGCAGAAGACAAGAAGTTGCTTACGAGATTGGTAAGTGTTGCCATATTGAAGAGATACAATGACTTGATAACGATGGATGAAACTAAATACACTACTGGTCAATCAACTGAAGAGAATTGGACCGCTTTCAAAAATAGCATTAAGCTAAAAGAAAAGGGCCATGTCGCTGGGTCTGCTACTTCTGGTGGATTACGTGCATTTGGAAAGTCATTTGCGAAAGCGACTTTGCCGGTTTTGTTGGGTATCGGAGAAGTGGATGATGATGGAGCGAAGGCATTTGGCAGCATTAAAAAACTATTGAACACCGACGGATGCGCTGGCCCGCGTGCTGTTTGGGATGTGGTGACCAATGGCAACATATTGATTTCTACCGATGAACAGCACACTTTTAAACTGAATGCAAGTGGAAATGGGTGGGAACCTGTGACAAATGCCGGATTAGATTCCTTGAAAAACTATTTGGCCAGTTTGTGAAGTAATAACGTGTTGTAAGTGCGATAATTTACCTATGGCTTACATTCTTGATGATCTGAAGAAAGCACTGGAGGCTTTTGAAAACAGTGTGAAGAAGGACGTTGCGGAAATTCGCAAGCAAAAAAGCGAAGTGCAACGGCTAAAGGAGGAAATATACCACACGGTGAGTGGTGTGAAGTATGTGCGCGATGAACAATGCTTGATTCTTTCGGCACCGAAGGTGATTATTGGCAATGTGAACCGCAGTGGCGAGCTGATGGGAGCGGCTGGTGGCGGTGGAACAGTGGTGATACGAGGCAACCAGGTGAACTTGGAGGGAGTAGGAACTCCTGAAATGGGTGGAAGCATTGTGTCGAGGGCTGCCAGCATACGCAACATCGCTGTGGATCCTGGTATTGATGGTATGGAGAATGTGGTGTGTGTGAATTCGGAAATCGTGAACCAGGCTCGTGCCATTGCCTTGAGGAGTAGTGATGCAACTGGGTCATTCGTGACAGAGATAGGTGCTGGTGGTGTTGGCATCGACATTCAGTCGGATACTCATGTGGTGGTGAGCGCTACTCCTTCAAACAAACTACAGACCGCTACCATTGATGAGCGTGTGAAGGGTTTGGAAAACAGCAGCAAGGACATTACGAAGAAGTCGGCCGATGCAAAAAAAACGGTGTTGAAAAACTTGGAAGACATTCAGAAACTTATCCAGAGCCAGGATAAACTGAACGATACGGAAGAGCATCTGCGTACAAACCAACCCGAATTATCGGCTTTGGCTGATAAGTTCTTGGACCTGGAAAGGATGCTGTATGCTTCGTTGACCGATTATGTCAAGTTGCTTTCGTCTGAGGCAGAGCTTAATCGAAGGGCGCAGGATTTGAAGAAAACCAAGGAGAAACTCAGTAAGGCCAGTGCTGATTTCGAGAAGAAAACGACCTATTCGCACATTTCTTTGCGCTCTGAATTTATGAGTATGGTCTCGACTGACGGGGATGGCAATCTTCGCCAGAATCCGGAAGCTGGGATGTATGTGCAGATGCCTCACATTGGAGTGATGGCACACGACAAGAAGGGTGAACTGATGAAAGACAGTACTCTGAATGTCAACCTGCAGAAGGTGGATATATCTACGGCATCGGCCAAAATCGACAATAAGGGTGAAAAAGGTGACATCCCAGCTTTGGGTGATGTGGTGATTACTTCCAAAAACGTTACTATACAGGCTATTGACAAGGAACTGAAAGACAAGAAAAGACAAGAGAAGGCTTTGACAAAGGATGGAACATTGTTTATCCGGGCTGAGAAGATGAAAATGGAGGCTACTGACACCGAGGGAAAGGCTACGGGCGAACTGGTGCTTAATGCCAAGAAAATTCAAGTGGCTGCCATGGATGTGGACAAGGAGAAGCGTACGGAGAAACAGTTGGCTGCTGGGTCGCAAATGGTGCTCATTTCGGAAAAGATGCTTGCTGGTAGCAAGGACAAGAAAAACAAGAGCAAATTGGTGCAGATTGCTTCCGACAAGGTAGGTGTAATGGGCAACAGTACTGCCGAAATGCAGCAGGGAGATGGAAAGGCTGTGCTTACGCTTGAAGGTGGGAACCTGACGGCAGGTAGCAGCAAAAATGCACTGAAGGGCGATACCACCATAGAAGGCAAGGCTGACATCAAGGGTGACACTACGGCTCCCAAGGGTGTGTTCAAGAATCTGGAAGCATCGTCATCGTTCAAGTCGTCGAACATCACAGATGGTATTGCGGTACCTGCTCCCGCAACGCCTGGAAAGGCTTCGGCAAAGATGAAGGAGGAAGAAATAAAAAGCAATTAATCAGATGAGGCAGCAAAGCCGGAATCATTAGGAATAGACACAATGGGAAAATTCGTAACGGCGGGAGCAATGTTGCAGTGCTCGTTTGGAATGGCACCTTCCAGTTTTATGGTGCCAGATCCTACTCGTCCCAAGGTACAAGGGAAACCTGTAGGCAATATCGGTGACAACAAACCAATGGTGAACATCATGCCTTTCGGCATGTGCCAGAGTATGGCAAACCCTCAGGTGGCCGCTGCTACGGCTGCGGCGTGTGGTGTACTTACACCTATGCCTTGTGTGCCGGTGATTGCCGCACCTTGGATGCCTGGGGGAAAGGAAATGATAAAGCATTTGCCGGCATTGCTCGACAATTGTAAATGTATGTGCAACTGGGCAGGCAATATTTCTGTAAGTTTTCCAGGCAATGTGTGTTTGGCAGAGGGGAAATAAACCAAGGATCATGTTGAGGAGGAGAAACAAAAAATGAAAAGATCGATAGAAGTCGCATTGATTGATGCGCAAAACAAAATGCTGGGACATGTCTCCAACATGTCGTATATGTTTTGCAATATTTGTGTCAAAGCCGACCCTTCATCGTTGCTGGGGGTGGAAATGAGTTACGGTGGCATGGACAAACGCATAGAGGATGTGGCCGATGTCATGGTGCATGAGGATGAGAACGAGAGGCATATGATGAATGTGTATCCGAAAAATTCAGCTTATTTTTCTTGTCTTTACCAAGGTATTACGGAGGCACATCCAGAAATCAAGATAACGCTTGAGACGGCTCCTGGTGCAGATGAAAAGGACGGTCTTGATGCCAAATATCTGTTGCTTACGATGCCTGAGGTGGATAAGGATCGCAGGGATTTGGTGAACACTGCCATCAATGCGCTTCACACAGAATGCTCTGCGAAACTTGATGCTGAAAAGGTAAAGGCTACGGCAGAAGTGGGCAGTTGCACGGTGGGAAGCCCAGAAGAGGTTGTCAAAGAAGCGAAAGATAAGCTGCAGGAAATCTACGACACTTATGTCGAAATGATGGAAAAACTTTATAATGATAAAGTTCAAGAAGTAGAGGAGGCTTATAAATGCTATGTGGCTGGTAATGTTGAAGGTGCACCTATAAAGCGAGATGAGCAGAGTGGACAGAGCATGAACATGGATGGACTGTTTGACAAATGAATATTGATGCGGATAGGCTGCGTGAGGCACGTGTGATGGTGGTGGGATGTGGAGCATTGGGCAATGAGGTTCTTAAAAATCTTGTGTTGCTTGGTGTGGAACATGTTGTGGTGGTAGATTTCGACGTGGTGGAACAGGGCAATCTGACACGGAGTGTTTTGTTCAGATGTAGCGATGTGGGCAAGCCCAAGGTGGGTGTGGTGAAGGATGCGCTGAAGGAAATCAATGCCAATGTTGACGTAACGACTATTTTTGGTGATATAGCCTACGATGTGGGGCTGGCGCTGGTGAGACAGATGGATGTGATAATGGGGTGTGTTGACAGCCGGTGGGCGCGCTATTGCATTCAGCGTCTTTGTACAAGAGTGGGAAAGACTTGGATTGATGGGGGAATCATTGGTATGGAGGGAACGATGAGGGTGTTTGTGCCTAAAGTGAATTGTTATGCTTGTAGTTTAGGTACGGAGGGAATGGATGAATTGCGCCGACGAGTACCTTGCGCTGGTGTGATACGTCAGACGGAGGCTGCGGGTCATGCTCCTACCACATCGGTGGCTGCAAGCGTGATAGGAGCCTGGCAGGTGGCGGAGGCGTTGAAGGTAATAGCTGGTGTGGAGGTAGAAAAGAGGATGTGTTACTACGACGGCGATAACCTGAATGTGCAAAAGGCCGTGTTTGAAGCATGGGACGATGACTGTGCGTTACATGAGGAGTGGACTCCTATTGAGCCTGCCAAAGAATGTTCGTTGGCTTGGTTGTTGGGACTTGGCGTTGTGGTGCTTGACGACGCTTTTGTGGATTATGTGGTGAATAGAGAAACGGGCGAGAGGACGGAAGTGATGCTACCGGCACATCGGGTGGCCGACTTTGTGAAACGGCACACACAACTTTCGATTGTGCCGATGCCAAAATTATATCAGCATGAATATATGGAGGTGGATTCGTCGTTTCCTTATCCGATGCTGTCGTTAGAGGAACTGGGTATTCCGGCACATGATATTGTGAAAATAAAGACATCGACAGGTTATAGGTACGTGGAATTATGACATTCGACAGCGAAAAGAAGAGTGTGAACACGAAAAAGATGGACAGGCATGAGATAAATGCGGAATTGTTGCTAAACCATTTGTATCCTGAACTGGAGGATAAGTGGCTGGCCTATCAAAAGAGTACATTTAGCAGAAACTATGCGCCTGATGTGCTCTTCATCCACCCGGAGCGTGCAAAGGTGTCGCTTTCGCGTGGTGGTTTCGTGCATCACCTGCCACCTTTGTTTCTGAGTGTGGAGGATGAGTTAAAGGGTTACGACCGTTTCAGAAGAAAGCGAAAGAATGAATTCAAACAGCGTTATGAACACTTGTATGAACGGATACAGACGTTGACAGAAGCTTTTCTGCCTATTGACTCGCTGATGTTCAGACAGAGGTTGAAGCGCGAGCGTGTGGTGGCAGGCCTGTTGGCAGAAAAACTTGACTTCATATTGAAGACTTATTATGAGTTTGATTTAGAAGCGGAACAGGATGAGTTGGTGCGTGAGGTGGCGGTATTGTTGCCTTATGTAGCCAAACTTCGAGGAAACTTGCCGTTTGTGAAGTCATTGCTAAACGTTGTTACAGGCTATCCAGTAATGATGCATTTGTCCGCGTATAATGAGGTGGACAACACGCGTTTCTGGATGCAAAAGGTGCATTACGACATTTGTGTGAATGGTCTGACGACTGTCGCATACGTTGATTTGATGAAACGCTGGGAACGAATGGTGGAGTTCGTATATAGTTGGTTCATTCCTTTTGACTACCTGTTTGAGGTGGGGATCAAGGGTGAGTCGGATGAAGGGGGAATAATGAATTATAATATTAAGGTCATATAATTGTAGGTATGTATTATAACGCAAACATACATTGGCAGCCGGGGATGGAACTTACCTCCGGAGTCTTCTTGCACCAACAACATGACTTTGACGAGCGTCAACAGTTGATGTTGTGTGCTGCCATGGGGGGTGTCGGTATGGGTATTCTCCCAATGTATCCACAACATGTCGAGGGCAATTTCGTGGGTAATACGTTCGAGATGAACAATCTGAGACTTACGGCTTTGTTGCCATCGGGCGCAGTGTTGAGTGTTGATGGTGACTTCAGATTGGCCATCACTTCGAAGCCAGAGCAGGAATGTTTTGTGTGCATCGGTGTGGTAAGTGGTGAAGAGCATTGTTTTGAGCGTGATGGTGTGCCTTACAAAGCTCCTGTATATGAGCTTTCGTTGCATTCATCGGCCGATTTGGAGTGTTCTGAGGGAATGTTTGATGTGTTGCCACTCAAGAGGCTTTACATAGAGGGCGAATCGCTTAACGTGGATGCCTCGTATGTGCCTCCTGTAGTCTCGATGACTTCACACAAGGCTTTCGGAGAGTTTGTCGGGAGATATGTGGCATTGTTGACGGATCTGACAGCTCATCGTAATATGGAGGATGGAGATTGTAAGCGTACTTTGTTGTATTTGCGTTTTCGGTTGCAGAGCCTAATGGGGAAGGAACAGGTGGTAGAGTTAATGCAACTACTGCGTGAGATGGAGCAGGCATTGGATTATTATATTCGTTGCGGATTGGGTGGACAACGTGAGCCTGCTAAGGACTTGGCTACTGATGTCCGTCGTACTCCTCGTATGTATGACATACACGCTTATTTGTCGTGGCTTGGCGAGTTTATGGAAGCTCTTTTGCTTTTTATGGATGATGTGGTGGTGGTGGATCACAGTATAGATGTGGATGCGTTGAAGAGAGAGCTACACTCGCAACTGTCGGAAGAGTTGATTCAAGAGCTGTATGAGAAATTGGATGTGGAGTTTCGTGATGTGCTTGTGCCTGAGATGACGGAAACTGTGATGGGTAGGTTGCACGATTTTGTGGACAATCAGCTTCGTCCAGAACTGATGGATGCACTGTACGAGGCATTGCGTGAAGGGCTTTATAACGACCTTTATCAGGCATTGCTCGAAGTGCTTTCGGCTCTGATAGCCAAGGATGAACAAAAGCCTGAGGATTATTTCATGCCATTGATATGAAATATTTGAAAACTCCTTTGCAGGTAGTGTCGGGAAGTTTGTTGCGGTCGGAGAACTTGGAACAATCGGTTGCGGAATCGTTGCAACTTTTGATGGATACACCATTGGGTTCGTGGCCTGCGGATCCAGATTATGGTTTTGTATTCTCGACATTGCGATTCGAGATTTTTGATGAGAATGAGGGTACTGTGTTTAGTTCGCATGACCATCAAAATCCTATATACAAGAAAAAGATTTCCGGTTCATCGAAGAATTTACAGACGTTTGCTGCCGACTTGAAACAAAGTATCGAGGTATATGAACCTCGTTTGTTGACGCCAAAGGTGGTGATGACTTATCTTCGTGAGCAACGTCAGATTGTGGTGGAGATAAGTGGTGTGCTGAGCGAAACGGATGAGGCTTTTCAATACAACAGTGTCATTAATGTGTGGAACTAAAAAATGGAGAATGTAAGATGGTGAGACAGAACATATTTGATACAAGACAGCGTGCCAAGGAAATTATGGCTCAGTGTATAGACATTTGGCAGCGAAGCAATCGAAGTGATAGTCTTGATGGGTTGGAGTCTGATCCTTTATTCAAATTCTTGGTCACGGCACTGGCATATCAGTTCAATGAGTCGGACAACGAGTTGGAGGCTTTGAGAACTGAGCTTCTCAATGAATTTCAGGATATGCTTTGTGTAAATGAGCCTATCAAGGCCATTCCTGCCACTACCGTTGTGCAGTTGTCGCTGATGTCGAATGTAGCAGAAATGAATGTTGATTCATCGATGAGGTTCTTGCTGCGAAAATCTGAAGACAACGAATTCAGTTTCATGCCTTTGCTCAAGACAAAAGCCATACAGGCAGAGGTGAATGGAGTGAAACGTATGGATGGACGAAAGTGGCAGGTGAGTATGTATTTCCCTCACAAAGTGAAAAATCTGAAAGGGTTTTCCTTTGCTTTGAAGAATCAGGATTTTCATAATCTAAAGGTCAGCGTGGGCAATGTGGACATACCTCTTATTGCTCCATGGGATTATGCTAACTTGCCTTGCGCCGATTGCTTTTCGCTTGATTCGTTGATATATAACCAGTTACAAGCCGTACGTTCTGGCAATGTGTTCCAAGGTATGGCTCCATACCGTAGCTTTTGTGCCTTGGATTTGTTTGCGCGGCAGAATATGTCGTTGTTTGTCGTGGATGAGATGGATGACATCAATGCTTGCTATCAGGTGGAGTTTACTTTTGAATTTGATGGTATCGACAACGATTTTAGTTTCGTAGAGAATGATTTGCTCATCAACATTGCCTTGATTGTGAATGCTGAGGTGAAGACGGTAACTGTGTCGGCTGAGACTCCGTTGCAACGTATGGACGACAGCAATAATGGACAGTTCATGCATTTATTGCGTCCTCAGAAGGAACAATTGTGGGGAAGTGCCAAGCTACAGGTACGGCGCGTGGGAGCCGATAGGTTTAATGAAGGGAAACTATATAGGTTATTGTCGGAACTTACGAATAAATATACGTCTGATTATTACGCATTTCAGGCAATGGGTAATGAATATACCGATTTGGTGATGCAGAATCTGCGCAACAATCTGAAGGAGTTGTCGCAATATATGAATCAGCATCTGCAAACATCGCATGAAGGAGTGTATTTGATTCTAACTGGTGTCTCGCATGGTGATTCGGTGGATGGTCAGGACAATATGTCGCTCGATGTGAGTTATCTGACAACAAATGGTGCTATGGTGAACGAAGTGCTTACACACGATGCTGTGTTGATAGCTCCTCCTGGTTTCGACCAGACAAAATGCTTGCAGGTGGCGGTTCCGCAGCCTGGATATGACGAATTGTTATCAGATGAAACGCTCCGTTCGGCAACTCGTTATTTCATTGCTACCGATGACAGGCTTGTAACTGAGACTGACCTGAAGTTGTTCTGCTATCAAGAGTTGGCCGTGCGGTTTAATGTGGAGCAAGAAATGATAGCTTCCATTCGTACGCATAGGGAGGTATATACGCAAGGGAATTACCATACGTATTGTATTGTGGTGGACATTGTGTTTTATGGTAATGAATATGTGAAACGTTCGTTAGGCAAACATATTGCCAGTGTCGAGAATCACTTGCAAAAACTTATGGAGGTTCGTACTACGGGCTTATACCCTATTCGGGTAAGGATAAGTCCCATGAATCATGCTTGATGTTGATATGATATTTTTGTTTCGTTAACAATAAGAATACAAACTAATATGGATCAAGAAGATTTTTTCATCAATATTGTCTATAAGGACAAGCGGGTGAAATTCAGAGTCATCAATCCGCAGCTTTCGTTGGGTGCGTTGATGAACAATTTGAAACATTCTACAGGTAAAGATGGGCGGTTGATTTTCGATTTTCCTTCCATCGATAGTACTGGTGCTCCCCTCGACTACTTTTTTGGCAAGGAGGATGAAATGGCGCACGAGATTCGTGTGATGCGGCCGCGTATCGGAAAGACAGAACAGACGCTTGGCGATTACAATGTGAATAATGGTGACACAGTGTTTCTCATCCCCGATCCATTTCCAGGATAAACCTTTTCGAGGCCGTTTGTATAGGTTGTTACATGAGTGGGAGCAGCTTATTGCTGCAGTGGAGCAACGTAACGACATTGTAATGCAAGTCCTTGATACCACTCCCGAGGGAATACCTACGGCTTATACGATTGATTATCTGATAAAGTGCATTTGTGGTGTGAATGTGGATGGAAGTCCCATTTTCGCTCACAGGTTTCGGATGGAGATAAGGTTGCCAGAACAATATCCTCAAGTGGATGCAATGCCCAGTTTTCATTTTGTGGGCAATACGTTGCCTTGGCATCCTAACATAGGATATCATGGTGATTTGGCTGGTCGTGTGTGTGTGAACATGCCTAACACACATGCAAGTTTGGCTTGGGCTGTGGAGCGCATCGCATTGTATCTGCGCTATGAATTGTATCATGCGTTGCCCGAGTCTCCTTATCCTGAGGACATTAAGGTGGCACAATGGGTGAGGGAACAAGGAGAACCGAATAATTGGATATATTATGATCAAGACTAAATACGTGTTGAGTTGTTTATGGCTTGCCATGATGTGCTGTGTGGCCACGGGGAAGGCTCAGGAAACAAAAAGTGTGAGACTGGATGCTGAAAATCCCTTTCAGGACAAAATACAACTTGCGTTTGATGACAAGGGGTTAGAACTTGATGTGACAATAGCCTTTGAGGAGTCTGCAAACAGGTTGACTCTGACGATGATGGGTAATAGGAAATTTATAGCTTTCAGTCAGGATACTTATTACAAGAATGTGTTTCGCCATCCATTTCTGAGCAAACGCCAGCTTCATGCGGAGAAGTTGCAGTATAAGGTGCTGGTTGAACCTAACTCGAAATATTACTTGAGGAAATCAGTGTACAAGTCGTACAGAAAGAAACGTCATCGTCACCTTATCAATGCCTGCATTGAGCCAGATCCTGCTTCACTTACTTTTGTCGTTCCTACTGCTACCGACTCGTTCCATATATTGCCCGAATTGAATCGGAGAGTGTTGACGCAAGAGTTTGATGTGAATCCCAAGGCATCTGAAGTACTATTGCGTATCCGAAACATCATGGTAGTGGATGTATTGAAGGAGACACGAAAAAAACGGGAATATGAGATTGTGCTTGATTATGATCTCGACCTTTCTTATCGTGTTGCCATTGTCCGCAATCCATGTTACGGTCAGGAAGAGACATTGAATGCGATGCAAGCCAAGTTGGCAGACATTCAGAAGGCTTATCGGAAACTGTTTCAGATATGTCCCTCAGGAAAGGCAAGCACTATTGAGGAGGTTAACGTGTTCAAGCAGCATCAGGAATTTTTGCTGTCCAAGTATCAAGTTATAGAGTCTTCTTCCTTATGCTCTGATGTGAACGGTGTGTGTGATACCTATAATCATTTTGTAGATTCGATTGGCTCTCTAAAATGTATAATTCCTGTGGAATTGACAGAAGAGGGGAGTATGCTTTATGGCACAGGCATTTCGCCTGATGTGTTGATCAACGCAGCGCGTCAGTTGGACAAGTTGGTGGCACAAATCATGGTAACCAATGATGAGATGGAGCGACGCGACATATATTTCTCAGGCCGTAACATCATTAGTGTTGTCAAGCAGGAGATAGAGGAAAAAGGTATGTTTAATGAAGAACAACGTCGTGCATATGGTATTTTTGATGCCGCGACTCAATATTTCTCCAATCAGGTAAGTGAATTTGACAAAAAATAAATGATAAGTTCTCAGTCATCAGTTCTCAAACTGACAGAGTTGTAATACATAATTTACCGTATTGCAAAAATGAAAATAAATTCTACATTTTACGTTGTAGTGCTAATGGTCGTGGTAAACACAATGTCGTTGCGGGCCATTCCTGCAAAGCCAGATAGTGTGTCGAATTCAATGAAAGCATCGCATTTGGGCGAACGGCATAACACTACATCGAGCGAAATGGATTCCTATATGTCCGTCTTGCTCAACATAGGAAAAGGCATTTCGCGGGCCAAGATGTCGGAACTGGATGGATTGGAACGCAAATTGATGAATGTCAATGCACAGTGGAATATCTATGCCCAGGTGCAACAAGAAAATATTGTGAAGGACGAAAATTTGATGAGCAAGTTTTCGGCTTTTCAAGTCACTTTTCAGGTTGTTAAGGACTCGATCTCAGCGCAAAAAGGAAAGCTGAAGGCAATGGATGATTTCGCGTCGGCCGAGAAATTGTTGACATCGCGACAGGAACAGTACAACGATTATGTGTCAGAAGCCTTGAAATTGTCGTTCACTTCCAAAACTGCTTCGTTGCTCCAACATTTACAGGCCAAGGAGCAAATCACCTTTGCTGAGTTGCAACAAAGTTTCGACAAAGCCACTCAGGCCGCATCGTTGGTGCCATCGCTTAGGCAGCGTATGGATAATCTCAACCAGTTGTTTGCTGAGGTAAAGGTACAGTCGGAAAAAATACAGCAGGCAAAGTATGTACCTTTGATGCAACGTCTGAAAGATTACTTGATGGGCTTTGCTGCCGTAGCCATCATTCTTATGTTCGTTTCGATGGTGAAAAGCAAGTATGTCGCGTTTAAGGCTGCTAAGAAAGCCGCGAAACAGTATAAGTCTATGGTAAAATTGAATGATAACGAATATCCTACCATCTGATAATGATGAAACTTAACGTAACTTTTTGTCGCATCAGCCAGCTTGTCTTATGGCTGCCTTGCATTTTGTTGTTTGTCTCGTGTGACCAATTCATGAATTTGCAAACATCATCTTCTGATTATGAGACTTGTGGCTTGAATGTCCACTCAATGACCATTTCAGACGATACGAAACATATAAGTCTGAATCTGGCCATTACTGACAATCTCGGCAAATATGAGCTTGCAGACAGTACTCAAGTCCGTATGAAGGTGAGGGAGTTGAAGCGCCAACTCATTCCATGGTCTAAGCAAGCCAATCCATATCTTGTGTCAATCAGCAACATAGTAGCCGGTGAAAATGCCAAATTGGGACTAAAGTTGCTGCTTATGGTCGATTTGTGTCAATCGCCCGATGTACTCGAGAGAGAACGCGACTATATCAACTCGTTGGTACGTTTATATGGGAAAGAAAATGTTTTTATTTCGTTCATTCTTTCAGAAGGAGAATTGTCGCCTATTATGGAGGTGACTTCTTATGTGATAGAGAACTATGTAAATGGTAATTCTAAATATCGGGTACTTGATTCCGAAACTCCTCCCTATGTTTATCGTGCATTGTATTTCATGCTTGGCAAGTTGCGTAATGGCACCGAAACACCTCTTGACTCGGCGGCTCATAGGGCCATTGTGATGCTATCCAACAGTCCGGTGTATGATGAAATGGATAATACACCACTTGACCCCGATCACTATTGGGTGCAAGCTCAGATATTACAACAACTCAACAATGCTTCATTTCCTGCACCAGCCATCTATTATGTTCGTTCTGGAGAGACTGGGAACGATATGTTAGAGATGGACGAATCTTCCGATGACAAGGAGATGATGCAAGTGTTCTGCCAGCAATCGGGTGGAGCCATCATGAATGGATTTAATGCAGTCGAGTTGCGTAAACATAATTTTTCAGCTATCGGTACCGAATATGCCGATTATGCCGTTGAACTCGAAAATCCTGATGGGAAATTCTACTATGGTAGCTTGCGTAGGTTGGAGATGAGTTTCTATAATCGGGCCGACAGTTTGCTGGCTCGATGCTCGAAGGAATATGCCCGTGGTAGCATAGTAGCTCCAATTCTCGTAGGAAACAAGTCATTGGATTATATTGCTTCTCGTGGCTTTATTATAGCGCTATTGGCTTTGCTGATTGTGTTTGTAGTGTTGCAATTGTTGGTACCTTATGTTCGTTATCTCATTTTTCGCCGCAAGAATGTTGTCACTTATACTGGTCCTCGCATGAGTGTCAATGCAATCGCCATTCCCGATGAATGCTATTATTGTAAGGCACCTTTTGTCGTAGGTGAACGTATAGTGGCAAAATGTAGCCATGTCATGCATTTGGAGTGTTGGAATGAAAATGGGTATCACTGCCCAGAACATGGAAAACATTGTCCTGAAGGGTCGCATTATTACAACGGATCTAATTTGTTCGACCGTCGAAACGCTCCTTTGTTCATGCGTTGGATTATTGTGTCTATTCTGACAACTTCGTTCAGTTGGTTCCTATTCTTGGATTCGCACTTGAAAATAATCTTTTACGAGTTGTTTGACAGTGTTGAAATCTCATTGTTGGGCCTTAACGAGCAAGGAGTCTCTCCTTTTTCACCTGAAGATGCCGATGTCATCACTGCGCGTTTATATCTGCTTCCATGTTTTGGGTGTCTGATGGGTTTCGCTCTTACTTTTGCCTTCTCAATCTACACGTCACATAAGTATAATTGGCACATACGGTTGCTGGGACAGTTCATTCGTGCAAATGTGGCATTGGTCCTTACATTTTTTGTCTTTGTTTTCAACAATGCCATTCTTGCTGTATTGAATCTTTACGATGGTTCACTCATTCTTGATTGGATACCTTGGGTATTGACATCACTTATTATCGTCTTTGTTTCCACTTATCATTCGCGCTTGCGTGTTGATAAGCGAAAATGGTTGAGAGTTGTTGTTGTGGGTGCGGTGAGTACACTGTTTTGGGGAATATGTGCAGAGATGCAGACAATCGACGAGCTAATGAAATTGTTGGTCGTAATCATAGCTTATGCAGTGGCATTAGCGGCAAGCATAGCACAATTTACACCTGTTGGCAAGCATTTTTTCTTGCATGTGTCGGGCCCCATCAAGGAGATGGACATTGCACTCTACAAATGGTTGCGCGCCTCTCCTAACGCGATTGTAACTATTGGAAAATCAGTTGATTGTGCTCTACAACTTACTTGGGATCTTCAAAGCGACGTGGCTCCTATGCAGATAAATATTTATAAGAAACATGGAGTCATCCGTATTCGTGCAGTCGATGGGGTTACTTTGAAGGGTGGTAGGCAGCTTGTTCATGGGAAGGAATACAGGATTTTTCATGGTGACAGTTTCCAAATAGGGCAGACTACTTTCCGATTGGTCGAGATATAGTGTTGTAATAATCGAACAAGAGGCAGGAACTTTTGTAGTTTCTGCCTCTTGTGTTTTCAAGGATGCTAATTTCGCCTTGTCAATATTGAAGGAACATGAACAAAAACAGAAAAGGGTCAAAGAATTGGACTTGACCAAAACATTTATCATTATTTTCAGCATGATTGGCATTCACACAATGTATCATTTTGCTGACCCTACATGTTTTTCCGCATCGATTACCGCCAATGTCCTGAACATTCTTGCCACCGCATGGGGAGCACCAGTATTCATGTTTTGCATGGGCCTGACACTTGGCTTCTCGCATCATCAGAATTCTACAGACTGGCTGCATCGCGGCATTCATCTCGTCACTGTCGGCATGGCATTCAATATGCTCCGATATGGATCTATAGCATATACAGCTTATGCAAGAGCGCAATTGTCCGCTTTTAGACTTTACAGACCACTATTCTGTTAGTTTTTTACGACTTTATCGTGTGTTTCTCAAAACAATGTGTATATTTGTCTCAAAATTTGTGGGGTTTCTCAAAAACAGTTGAAATTCTATAGTTGTGAAGCCCTTTCGCGGTTTTTTGAATTGTTTATATGAGATTAGGCTATATCGTTTTCTGTATTCTCGCGTCAACATTTTATGTGTCGGCTCAGCGTGTTATTGGTGATGACAATACCCGTACTCGGGAAATCACTGTGCTGAACGATGGCTGGACTTTCCATAGGGGTGAGGTTATTGGTGATCCTTCTGTTGCCGATTATGACGTTTCGCTTTGGGAAATCGGTACAATTGATTGTAGCAGGAAATCGGAATGTAAGGAAACAGAATGGTTCCGTAGGGGTTTCGATGTCGATCTCACCCAGAATGTTGTTCCTGGAGGCAGAAGAATTTTTTTCAGGTTCGATGGGACGGTGGGTGATGCTCAGGTATTCGTAAATGGCCATAAGATAGGTTGCGTTGCCTATGATCTTGATTCGTGGGAATGTGAGGCTACCGATGCGATCAATGGCGATGGACGTGGAAATATGATTGCTGTGAGGATAGACGATAAATCCGATTCTTCCCGATGTGATTCTGGGAAAAGACCTCTCGGCAACGTGTCCCTTGTGGCGACAAACCGGGTTCATGTGCCCTTTGGGGGATACAATGTGTCGGCTGCATGCCAGGGAGCGCAGGCAGAGGTGTGTGTGCGAACCGAAGTGTGTGGCGTACGGAATGAGGAATTGGCATTGGTGACATCCATAATGGATAGTAACACCAACCAGAAGGTCATCTCCTCGTCGGCTATTGAGTTGATGGATCGCACCGTAGAGGAAAATGGCGACACCACGGTTACGGTTGTCCAACACCTTGTGATAGACAATCCTCGGTTATGGTCGCCAACCAATCCTTCGCTTTATGAAGCAATCACCGATGTTTATGTGTGGTTTCGTCCGAAGTCGAAGAATCCTTTTGGGTTTTCTGTGGCTCCTAAAATGCTCCATTCGGATGTCATTTCCATTAAATTCGGCATATACGAAAACAACAAAAAAGATATAAAGTCATGAATACTAATTTACACGAGCAAGGCGGCAAGTCTGTTGTCTATTGCCCTCCGGAAATCTATATTAGCGAGATCCGGACACATAAAATTTTGTCAGACTCTTACGATCCGTTCATACCGGAAGAAGATATTTCTTAAGTCATATATGGTGTCATGAAAAGAATATTTACTTTTGGGGCGGCAGTTTTCGTGCTGTCATGCTTTGTGTCGTGCGACAAGAAAGACGACACTTCTGAGTCTGGACCTTTGTTCACTCACTCTTTCAGTATCGAAGCCCAACTTCCGGAATTGGAGCAAGAGGTCGATGTGAGAGGTAGTCTTGGGTCTTTCGTCTCTGCATCTTGGACCAAAGGCGACAAATTGTCGGTGGTGAACCTTTCCACAGGTAAAGTGCTCTCGGGTACCCTCCAAGCCGATGCCAGCGGAACCGTTGTTCCCTTCAGTGGTACTGTCGTTGGGACCATTGCATCTGGTGACCGCATCAGCCTGTTTTATCCTGCAATAGAAAACCTGGAGGGGAAGGAAATCGGATTCACCCCAAAGACCATTTCCGTCGCTTCTCAAAGCAAATCCTCAGGTGTCCCGTTAGTGGCTACCAGCACGTTTACTGCGGAATCGGCTTCTGGTGAGTTTTCAAATAAGAAACTTTATTTCGATTATGGCATTTCTTATCTCAAGTTGAATCTTGCTAACCTTCCTGAAAGCAGCACAGTTTCGAAGGTAACGCTTAGAAACTTTTCCAATAGTGTCACATACTCCATTGATACAACAAACAAGGAATTTGTCATTTCCACTGATGAGGAAAAGGCGGCCAAAGGGCTGATTGAACTTACTGGGCCGTTCGATATCAGCGACAAGGGCGCGTTGTCAGTGCGTCTGGCGGTAGTGGCTGCCGACAATACGCCTAACAGAATGGTGGAGGTGTCTGTGACGGACGATGGTGAGTATTCTTCTACATTTTCTTCGGATAAACTCGTGAACAACAAGTATTACAACACGATTGTCAGCACTTTCGAAAAGACTGGCCTCGCTGGAGTAGATGCATATGGGGTCTATTGTTTGTCATCAAATCAGGTTATCGATCAGTATGTGGGCCATAGTTCTACTATGATTTTAGGCACAGAAGGGGATGAGAAGGATTTTACTGTTATCCAGAGTACTTCTAGTTCGTTTTGGACTATCAAGGGCCTGCCCGCAACAGCACAGGAGGGTGATAGCTTTACTGCACGTTTTCTGTCGAATAAAGTTGAGGGATTCCCCTCTGGTAACATGGAAGGAGCAAAAGTCTTCAGAGTGGTTGAAGACGGTGCTTTCTCCAAGTTGTGGGTTACGGCCCATAAAGATGATAGCGATTACCTGTTCATAATACGAAAATAGTACTGCCGTATGAAAAGAATATTTCTTGCCCTGATTTTGGCATTTCTGAGTGTTTATGCCGTTTATGCCGTACAGGCATACAATCAACCTATAAAGGTGACCCAGCCCGACGGCTCAGTCCTGACTATCAGGGTTCACGGTGATGAATTTTTGAACTGGATTACCTGCGGAAATTCACTCGTAGCTAAGGGGGCTGACGGTTATTATCATTTTGCATCGTTTACTCCGGAGGGTGTCTCTCTCGCACAGGGCTCCATTGTTCGTTCCTCTCGTTCTGGCGATGGTTCCGATGTCATGCCTCCACTTTCTGCCGTTCAGGTAGCTCTGGAGAAGCGTCAGCAGGTGGCCAATGCAGGCATGTCCTCGCGGGCTGCAGCGAGTGTCACGGGGTCGGGTCCATATTTGGTCATGCTTATCGAGTTCTCCGATATTAAATTCACTATAAATGGTGCTAACACGGCTTTCTCTAACATGTTGAGTCAGGTAGGGTATTCGGACAATGGTGGTACAGGTTCGGTGAAGGATTACTACACCGACAACTCGCATAACAAGTTCACCCCCACATTCCATGTGGTGGGTCCGATTACTGTTGATGGCACAATGGCATCCTATTCCGCAAATGACGGTACGACGGCTAATGGTGCTCCTCGACTGCTGAAGGAGGCATGTGAGAAGGTGGATGCTCAGGTGGATTTCTCTAAATATGATTTGGATAACGATGGGTACATTGACAATGTTTTCTTTTATTTTGCTGGGCATAATGCAGCGGAAGGAGCAGAGGGAACAATTTGGCCTCATCAATCGTATGTTAACTATTATCACGAAGTCAAACTTGATGGAAAGTCTTTGGGTAGGTATTCGTGTTCATCCGAGTTGAAGAGTTCTAGTGGAAGTACAATGGCAGGAATAGGCACGTTCTGTCATGAATTCGGCCACAGCATAGGTTTGCCTGATTTCTATGACACCGACTATGAGGTTCATGGAGAGGGATTGGCTCTGGACAATCTCTCGCTGATGTCGAGTGGCAATTATAACAACGATGGCAGGACTCCTCCATACTTGACATACGAGGAGAGGCATATCTTAGGGTGGGACGATGGGCTTATTCTGCTGCAGGAGGGTGCCAACACGTTGTTGCCCATGTCTGGCAACAAAGCCTACTACTGTCCTACTGGCATCGATGGGGAATATTACCTTTTCGAGAGTCGGCCGACGACGGGATGGGATGCATATACTAAAAACAAAGGAGGAATGGCTGTCTATCATGTCGATAAGTCTGATTTCGTATTGCCCGATGGAACCACTGCCGCTTCTAAATGGCGCAAAGGTTATGGCATCAATATTTTCGCTTCTCACCAGTGTATGGATTTGGTGGAGTCAGTGGCTCCAGAATCTTCGGTTAGTTACGATAGTGAAAATGTATTTCCAGGTTATCATCGCGTGACTCAACTGGATGCTACCACAACACCTGCATTGCTGGCATGGAATGGACAACCCACTGGTTACAGTTTGTCGGGCATCAGTTTTGACTCTACTACAGGTAATTCTTCTTTGACAGTATCAGTGAGTCGTCAGATTACAGGTCGTGTGACATCGTTGAATGGTGTGCCCTTAGCAGGAGTGGAGATGACGATTACTCCTGTAGAGAATCAGGTGTCTGCCGCTTCTTCCCGATCGGCAGTGGGCTCATTACAGGTATATGCTCCGGTTAGCAGGGCTGGTGCTTCGCCCATGAAAGCGACGACGGACGCGAATGGCGCATTTCTGATTCCTGTTTCCTCAGGCGATTATCGCGTATCAACCCGGAAGGAAGGGTATGCACCTTATTCTTGCTCGGTTACTGTGGATGTCTCGAAGAATCTCAACATACTTTTGCCGACCGTCGTTGAGGGAGGTGATAAGGTGTTGAAAAAATACGAGGAGCCATTTGATGGTAGAGCATTTGGTTTTTGTCAGGGGGGGTTGGATTATTATGCTGGAGTACGTTTCTCATCGAGTGAACTCACGGACTATGTCGGGAGGGATATTTCTTCGGTCTCTTTTATAGCTGATAATGGTGGTGATGGTACTGTGTTGGAGATGGGTGTGAAAGTGTTCTTCGATGGCGAGGAGGTATGTAGCCGTGCAGCTGCCGTCCCAGTGTTCGGCACGATGTGTACGGTTGACATCAGCGATGCGAAACTCACTATTCCGGAGGGAAAATCGGTGTTGTTTGCATATTATCTTTATGGACCTTCGTATGATTACCCTATTGCCATAACCGATTATGGCAACCATGTTTCAGATGCAGGACTTTATCTGGTATTTTATAGGGGAATGTGGAATCCATCAGCTTCTTGGAGTGACTATTCTTACGGTAATGTGGTTGTTTCCGCTACCATATCGGACGCTGGGAAAGTCATCTCGTTGGCGGGCTTCAATATGATTTCCACTCAATCGGAATACGTGGCTGGACAGCCAATAACGCTGCAACTTGCCCAAAATCCGAATAATCCACCTGCCTCTACTACATGGAAAGTGGATGGTGAGGCTGTGGAAGGCAATGAAGTTACCCTTCCTGCAGGCTCTCATATAGTTAGGGCTTATCTCACTTATCCTTCTGGCCGCACCGAATGTGTAGAGACTTCTATTCAGGTGAAGTAGGCTAAATCCGCGACTCAAAATCGAGTAGGAGATAAGCACTTATGATAGGTGTGTTCCTCTTACTCGATTCTTTTTTGCAAAGACGGTTACTGTGGACGGATGACAGCAGCAAAACCACCATTACGGGCCACTTTCACTTTGAAGGTATCGGTAGCCTTCACCTTTGTGGTGTTCTTGCGATAGTCCATAGCCTGCTGGAATGCGTTGATGCCATCTGTGAAGGCGGTCATTTCGAAGGAACCCTCACCCAGGAAGTCAAGGGGCACCTCCACTTCACGCCAGTTGTCGGGGTTTTCGGCAGTGATACACCCTACAAACCAAGTATCGCCATGGCGTTTTGCCACCACACAGATGTCACCTGCCTCAGCTACGAGAGCACGTGTTTCATCCCATAGCACGGGGATGCCAGCGAGGAACTCGGTGCACTCGGCATTGCGGTAGTACAGGGTGGGATTATCGGCCAGCATCTGGGTACCTGTCTCGTAGATGATGAGTTGGGCCAGTTGGTAGGCGCGGGTTCCGATGCTGGCATTGTCGGGGCGACGGGCTGCATACTTGTCGGGCTGATGGCTGATCATGGCACCAGGAGTGAAGTCCATGGCACCGCACACATTACGCATGAAGGGGATGTAAAGGCTGTTCTGGGGCTGGCAACTGCCGTTCTGCTCCATACCGCGCACACCTTCATAGGCCAGCACATTGGGATACTTGAACTCGAGTCCGGCCGGCTTGTAGGCGCCATGGAAGTCCACAAACAAATGGTTCTCGGCTGCTCGCTTGGCCACCTTCTCGTAGAAGTTCACCATCACTTGGTCGCTGCGATCCATGAAGTCAATTTTCACACCAGATACACCCCATTCGGCAAATTTCTCGAAGAGATCCATGTTTTTCTCCACACAGAGCCATGTGAGCCAGAGCACGATGCCCACACCTTTCTCCTTGCCATAGCGAAGCAGTTCCATGAGGTCCACGTTTGGATTGGGAGTGAAGGGATCAAGGGTGCTCTTGGCCCAACCCTCGTCCAAGAGGATGTATTCAATGCCATAGTTTGCCGCAAAGTCGATGAAGTACTTGTAGGTTTCCACATTCAGGCCAGAGACGAAGTTCACGTCAGGCCCATAGGGAACCGCACCATTCCACCACTCCCAGCTCACCTTGCCCGGACGAATCCAGTTGGTATCACCGATGACACTCTTCTGTGCCAGACGGCACGACATGGTGCTTTCAATCAGCTGTCCATCCTGAGTGGCAATGACGAAATAGCGCCAGGGGAACGAACGTGTTCCATCGGTACGTGCGATATAGTCGGCAAGCTTATCTTGCGACAAATAACGGTCGCCACGTTGTGTGAATTCTACAGGACACCGCGGGAAGGTGGCTTTCACGCCAGCCTCACCATTGGGTTGAACGAACATGCCGGCATAGTCCAGCAAGTCGGTTTCGCTCAGGAGAATCTTGGCACCCTTCTTCGTGTCTATGAGCACGGGAAGCTCGGCCAGTTTGCCATCAGCAGCCCATTCGGCCACAGTGTGGTGCGTATAGGGCTCCTCGTTGTTGCATACGAAGCCTCTGGGCTCCTGCAGATGCAGCATGGCCTCGGCAGGAAGGTTGATGACGCTCTCTTCGCCCATCACATCCACAGTGCCTTTTTTGCGGGTGATGAAGCGGTAAGCCACACCATCGTTGAAAGCACGGAATTCGAGTGAATATCCACAACGGAAGTCCATGCGCAACTGGTTGTACCTGTTCTGCACCTTCGAAAACTTGAGGGGGACAACGGGAGTGATTGTCTCATCTACCGAGGTCACCTTCCTGGATGTGAGTCTGGGGTTGACACCCAGCACCTCGCTGCCGAATGTCAGTGACACGCTGTTGTCCTTCATGAGCACTTCCTCGCCACACGAAACGGAGTAGGTAATCTTGTCGCCCAACGACACTTCTACTGAGAGATGCTTGTCGGGCGAGGTGAGTTGGATACTTTTCTGTGCGAAAGCTGTTATGCAACACAGGGTGAGAGTAAGGGCGATGCCCATTGTTCGAATCTTTTTCATATATCACACCTAGGTTGTTCAATTTGATGTAACAGTTTTTGAAACAAAATCATCTACTTTTACATGGTCTGAGATATGGCGTTTATGTTGTTAATTTTTAACTATTTATCGTGTATTTTTAACTCGTAAAAATTGTGTATTTCATTGATTATTAGTAATTTTGCT
>DCGR01000013.1 GCA_002315285.1 Bacteroides sp. UBA1773
TCGGCTTCTTGCGGATAATCATTTTATATTTTAATAACGATTCTTCGCTTCCACAAAACGAGTCCAAGCAGCCAGAGCACCATCACGTAGCTCAAGGCCCACATCACCGAGGCCCAATAGGCATTGCCCAACACGTCGAGGTAAAGGTCATACACCGGAGCTTTCCAGCCCAAACGACCCAACACAATGGAGAGCACTTCACTCATGACATACAAGAACAAAGGATTGATGCCAAACACCCGGAAAAAGGTCGGCCGGATGTCGGAATATGTAATCACCGCCAAGAGCGAGGCTGCCGCGCCACACGTGACCAATGCGTAGGAAGGCGACCACACGTGCTTGTTGAACGGCATTCCAAACTGCACCAACCACCCTGTTGCTATCAGCAGGAATCCTATGACGAACAGTGTTGTCAGCCGGTCAGGGCGATTGGTCTGCATGACTTTCGCGCACAAGAAACCTATGATTGTATGTGCCACAGCCGAAAGCGTACTGATGATTCCTATCGGATCGATCAGCGAATGCTTATAAAGATGTGCTTTGCCAAACCATGCACGGTCTGTAACGAACAACACATTGGACTCGTCGTTGTTGAACCCATTTCCTGACAGCAAAATGATACTGTAGGCCACCAACAGCAACACAGCCGTAGGCAGCAGCCAACGATAATCCATCAATACCGAAAGAAACGAAACCACACAGTAGCAAATGGCAATACGAGGCAACACTCCCAAGTAGCGGATGTTGTCGATGGGAAAGAAGTCGCCGCGCAAGGCAAAACCCACATACTGGATAAGCCAACCGAGGAAGAAGATAACCAATGTGCGGCGCATAATCTTCCACGCCAATCCTGAGGAAAGCGAAAAATCCGTCTTGCTCATTGACAGATAGGTGGTGAAACCCATAACGAAGAGAAAAAACGGGAATACCAAATCGCATGGAGTCAACCCGTTCCACTCCGCATGGGTCAACGGATAAAAAGTGCTTTTCCCAATGCCACTGTTATTGACCAAAACCATGCCCGCAATCGTTATGCCTCGGAGCACATCTACTGAAACCAATCGTTCTGTTTTCATGGACTTTCTTGTTTTTTCAGCCACAAAGATATGATTTTCCATTTGGATTGCCTCATTTTCCTCAAAAAAAGGCAATTTATCTTTTAGTTTGCTTATCTTTGTCGCATATTCATAACATAATGTGAACCATGAAGAAGTATTTACTGTTTCTTTTGGCAGGCCTGCTTGTTGCCTGCCAGCCTAAAGGCGAGCTGACCCCAGTGTTGCTCACTTGTGAGTATCGTACGAATCCAACAGTTGTCGATGTGGCCTCTCCACAGCTTTCGTGGATCAACCAACCCGCTTCAGCCGAAGTGAAAGGTGCTATCCAGTCGGCTTACCAGATTTTGGTGGCATCATCACCCGAACTGCTGCAAGAGGGCAAAGCCGATGTATGGGATTCGGGAAAGGTCGCATCCGACCAATCGTATCTCGTACCCTTCCAAGGCACCACCCTACTATCGGGCAACGACTACTTTTGGAAGGTACGTGTCTGGGACGGCACTGACAGGCCTTCCGTCTGGAGTGAATGTGCACAATGGGGCATGGGCTTGCTCGACAAAGCCGACTGGAAAGCCCAATGGATCGGTGCTCCCTGGCAAAGTGAAGAAAGCAACCAGGGCTATGGCGAAGCTCCCCTGTTCCGCAAATCGTTCTCCATCGACAAGCCTATCGCCATGGCCAAGGCGTTCATTTGCGGATTAGGCTATTTCGAGCTCTACGCCAATGGAGAGAAAGTGGGCGACGACTGTCTGGTGCCCAACCTCACCAACTTCAGCAACCGCCCCGCACTGAAAGACTACATGATTGTCATCCCCGAAAACTTTGCAGGTTATCGCGTTCTGTATCTGGCCTACGATGTCACCTCCATGCTTCAGCAAGGCGAGAACACATTAGGTGTATTTCTTGGCAACGGATTCTACAACACGAACGCCGTGCGTTTCGTATGCCCCTTCGGTAGCCCACGGCTTATCTGCCAGCTGCAACTCACCTACACCGATGGCACTACCGACACCGTCATCACCGACCCCTCATGGATGGTGAGACGTTCGGCCATCGTGGAAAACGACATCTATAATGGCGAGACATACGATGCACGAAAAGAAACCGACAACTGGTGTGCCAACGGTTGCGATCCTGCAGGTTGGGAACCTGCCGTGCTTCGCAACGCTCCTTTGGGTCAATTGTCGGCACACACCTCACCAACCGACAAAGTCATGGAACGCCTAAAGCCGGTATCACTCACCCTGCAGGACGACGGGACATACGCGGTCGATTTCGGCAAGGAAATATCCGGATGGATTGCCCTGCACAACATCCAGGGCAATGCCGGCGACACGGTCGATGTCCACTACATCTGCGAATCACGCTTAGGCGACCAGAAATATGTTCTTAAAGGTGCCGCACAAGAGTCGTATGCTCCACGCTTCACCTGGTTTGTGTTCAGCAAGGCCATCATCAGCAATGTGAAGTCGCTCACCGCAGAGCAACTGACAGCCGAGGCTGTCAACACCGACGTGACCGTCGATTGCGAATTCAGCACATCCAACGACATGTTCAACCAGATCAACACCATCTGGCAGCGTAGCCAGATGGACAACATGCACGGCTGCACAGCCTCCGACTGTCCACACCGCGAGCGTGCTCCCTACACGGGCGACGGAGAAGTGGCATGCGCCACGGTCATGGAGAATTTCGATGCAGCCGCTTTCTACCACAAGTGGATGCGCGACATGCGCGACTCACAGGACAAAGACACCGGCTATGAGCCCAACGGAGCACCTTGGTTCCCTGGATGTGGCGGTGGAGTGCCTTGGGGCGCAGCCATGAACATCATCCCATGGGAGTTCTACATGCACTACGGCGACCTGTCGGACTTGCGCAGCAACTACAATGCCATGAAGAGCCAAGTGCGTTATATGGGCACTTGGGAAACACCCCGTGGCACCATCGAGCAACTTCGATGCAACGACGGAACCAACACACAACAGTATTGGCTCAACCTCGGCGAATGGGGGCCAGTTGCAGGACTTCCCTCCAACGAACTTGTCCATACCTTCTTCTGGTGGCTGTGTACAGACATCACAGCCCGTGCCGCCCATGCCCTAGGCGAGAAGGCCGACGAGGCCACATTCCGTGCCAACGCCGACAATATCGCAAAAGCATTCCATGCCGCCTTCTATGACAGCAACGAACACACCTATGGCGATTTCGGCAGCAACGTGTTCGCTCTACGCATGGGAGTGCCAAAGGAACACGAAGCCGACGTGGTGGAAACCCTGCGCAAGGAACTCGTGGGAAAATACAACACCCACCTCAATACCGGTATCTTTGGCACCCGCTATCTCTTCGAGATCCTTGCCGAACATGGGCTCAATGATGTGGCATACGCCATCATGAACCAACGTGACTATCCAAGCTACGGCAATTGGATACAACAAGGAGCCACCGTAACCTGGGAATTCTGGGACGGCGAAGGTTCACACAATCACCCCATGTTCGGAGGAGGACTGGTGTGGTACTACCGCCATCTGGCAGGTATGCAACTCGACGAGAACAAGCCTGCTTACCGACACATCGTGATTCGTCCCATACCCGTAAGAGAGTTGACAGACGTGAACTATTCCAAGCAGACCCCTTATGGCAAGGCATCGGTTGCCTTCCACCACGACACCACGAATTATCAGCTCACTGTCACCATACCAGTAGGTTCTCACGCCACAGTCTATCTGCCAGGCTCCGACCAAACGGAAGAAGTGACTCAAGGCACACACACCTTCAATGGGAGCCTCAACTGATTGGCCCACTAATCCCAAAATCAAGGCAGGTGGATGCTGCATAAGTCAACGCAGCATCCACCTGCTTGCTTTCCCCTCTCCTTTGCCCCGAAGGAAACAAAAAAAACTCCTTCACACTGAAGGAGCCTTTTCATGTTCGTACCTATATCTGTAGTACCCTGTTTATGCCTCTGCCACAGCTGCTGCCGGAATGACAGAAACCGTGCGTTTGTCGTTACGACCCACCTTGAAGCAAACCGTACCATCGACCAAAGCCATGAGCGTGTGATCGGAACCCATGTGGATGTTCTCACCCGGATGGAATTCTGTGCCGCGCTGACGAACGATGATGTTACCAGCCTTACAAGCCTGTCCACCCCAAATTTTCACGCCAAGTCGTTGAGAAGCCGACTCACGACCGTTCTTAGAACTACCTACACCTTTCTTATGTGCCATAATGTTTCAGTTTTAAAAATTCGTAATTAAGCGATTACTTGTTTCACAACGATTTCAGAGAACTGTTGGCGATGACCGTTCAACTTCTGATAACCTTTTCTTCTTTTCTTCTTGAACACAAGCACTTTCTCGCCCTTTACCAGTGGAGAAACTACCTCACACACTACTTTTGCACCTTCTACGGTAGGTGCGCCAACTGTGATGGCACCGTTGTTGTCAACCAACAAAATCCTGTCAAACTCAACAGTCTGGCCACCTTCTGCATTCTGGATGTGGTGAACGAAAAGTTTCTTGCCCTCTTCTACCTTAAACTGCTGACCGTTAATCTCTGCAATTGCGTACATTTTTTTGATAATAAGTTTTTATAACGGTTTTTTCCGGCAGGCGTGTGCACCTTTGTCACCGCTTTTCATGCCTGAACGGACTAAATCAGCTGCGAAATTACTTCTTTTTCCTGAAAGTGCCAAAGCATTCCCTTTTTTTCTTCGAATTATTTTTCCGAGTCAAGTTGTATATGAAATTCCACTACCGCCTCCATGCCCCTGCGGAACATGTCGATAGGGAAACTCTCGTTGGGCGAGTGGATGGCATTCGCTTCAAGTCCGAAACCCATCAGCACCGTCTTGACACCCAAGATGCGTTCGAAATCGCTGATGATACCGATGCTGCCACCCCGACGAACCGCCAGCGGCTGTTTGCCGAAAGCCTTGGCAAACCCTTTTTCCGCTGCCTTGTAGGCAGGCAGACTGATGGGACACACATAGCCTTCGCCACCATGCATGGGTGTCACCTTCACATCCACATAATCGGGAGCTACGCTACGGATGTAATCGGTGAACTGTTGTGAAATCACCTCATGCTGCTGATGGGGGACCAAGCGGGTTGACACCTTGGCATACACCTTCGAGGGCAACACCGTTTTGCTTCCCTCACCCATATATCCACCCCAGATGCCACAAACATCGAACGACGGCCGACAACTATTCCGTTCAAGTGTGGAATAGCCCTTCTCCCCTTTCAGAGCCTTCACCCCTATCGATGCCTTGTATTTCTCCTCATCGAAAGGTATCTGCGCTATCATGCGCCGCTCTTCATCGGGCACATCCTCCACATCGTCGTAGAAATGCGGGATAGTGATGCGTCCATCCACATCCTGCAGGTCGGCCAGCAACTTGCACAACACATTGATGGGATTGGCCACGGCACCCCCGAAATGCCCCGAGTGCAGGTCGCGGTTCGGCCCCGTCACCTCCACTTGCCAATAAGCCAAGCCACGCAAACCGGTAGTGAGCGAAGGCAGGTCGGCACCCAGCATACTCGTGTCGCTCACTACCACCACATCGGCCTTCAGCAAGTCGCGGTGTTCTTCCAGAAAGGCATTGATAGACGGCGAGCCTATCTCCTCCTCACCTTCCAGCAGGAATTTCACATTATGTTTGAGCAAATCCAGACGTTGCAAATACTCGAAAGCCTTCACCTGAATCATCGACTGCCCCTTGTCATCGTCAGCGCCCCTTGCCCACAGCCTGCCATCACGGATGACAGGTTCGAATGGATCCGTTTCCCACAGTTCCAGAGGTTCGGCAGGCATCACGTCGTAGTGTCCATACACCAGTACCGTAGGTGCATCATCGGCCACATGCTTCCGGGCAAACACCAACGGGTTACCGGCAGAAAGCATCACACGAGCTTCGTCCACACCAGTTTCCAGCAGCAACTCCTGCCAACGCAAGGCACATGCCTCCATGTCGGCACGATGTTTCGGGTGGGAACTGATGCTGGGAATGCGAATGAGCGAGCATAGCTCATCGATGAATCGCGACTCGTGTTTCTGAATGTAATCGTTTACTGTCATAATCATCTTCATTGTTTTTTGTTATTCCTCGATTTTTTCCGTCCAACAGTACCACATGCACCCACGTCCTTCATAAACAGAATGCCCTGAAGATTTTCACGACATCTTGCTGAATACGCGGTTTGGATAAATTGATTCGTCCAAATCTGTCGGCTGCAAATTTAGTGAAAATTTCCAGAAGCCATTTTGCTTTCACTGATAAAGTTGACAACATTGAGCCACCCCACCTGCCCGAAGAGTACATCTCGCCCCGATTTGCATTTGTGCAAACACTGAAAAGTGCAAAGTGCAAAGTGCAAAAGTGCAATTTTAACATTTCGCGTCAGTCCGTCTGTCGCCTTGATGACTGGCTCTTCTTTGCAGTATGTATGTGTCGGTTGCTTCATGCTTGTGCGGTCGATGTGAGCGCAAAGTTACGGAAAGCCTTTCGGAATTGCAAGGAAACGACGGGAAAAAGTTCCTCGGCTCTCAGAGTCCTGAGTTCATGGTTGTATTCGGGTGGTCTTGGGGGGCGCAAAGCCTTCGTTTGCGCCGATGGATGCCATTGATGAATCACAAGCACCGTTAAATAATGTTAAATTCACATAGCTATCTTTATTTGTATATTTATGTACAAACAGTGTATATTGATACAAATTTTAATGCAAGTGCACTTTTCAACCGAAAATCCCATGATATAACCATACCAGACATCAACTTTTCTCATTCTGCGTATTTTCTCCCATGCCATCCAATGTCTCAGGACTGACATCGGCGATTTCTGACATGTCTTCCGCGCCTTTCTTCTTGGTGGCTTTTCTCCCATAATAACTATATCGAGCAAGTCAAATGCCAGACGCTGGTTTGCCGTAGGGACTGTATACACATCCTTGTATTTGTTCTCAAAGTGTACCTTATGAACTATAATTAAATAAACATCACAATTATTGTGGTAGGATAGTGTAGTTCCAGTTACCGCAGAAACTATTTCTGACAATATTTACTTTTGCCAGTTCATCGTCTTCTACCTTTATCCCCTTTTCGTAGATTTTGTCATCAAATAGGCACTTGACCTTCAATCCTTTTTCCGTTGTTGTAGATGCGATTAGGCTGATAATCACTTCTATTGATGTAAGGGGTTTCCCCCTCCAGTTCTTGGAGATCTGCGAGAGCAATCGGTGCTCAATTTTATTCCACTTGGAAGTGCCCGGAGGAAAGTGTGAGACTGTCACTTCGATTCCGAATTCGTTTGCGAACTTTTGAAGCTCAACTTTCCATAACTTGTTTCTGCTGCCATTGCTTCCACCACCATCTGCATTTATGTACAGTTTCGAAGCTTCAGGATATTGTTCTTTCCCCATTGATACCCACCATGAGCGTATTGTCGCAACGGCAAATTCAGCTGTGTCTGAACTGATTCCGACGCTGACGAAACCCTCATTCGAACCTATGTCGTATACACCATATGGTGCAGCCTTACCCAATCCTGGCAGAGGGGAATCATGATCAAGGACTTTCGTCGGAAACCCTTTCGGCGAGTATTCCGCTCCGCTGTTTTTGAAGTTCCCTATGTTCTCCTTTTTCTTGCAGTCAACAGATATCACGGGATTGCCGGTCTGTAGAAACTCCGTGCACGTTTCATTGATATGACTAAACTGGGCATCCCTATCAGGATGAGGCTCTCCCACCTGATACATCTTCTGATTCAACTGAAGACTGTATCCCAAAGATTCAAGCATTTCGCCTACCTTGTTATGGCTTACCTTGTACCCGATATCTGCGAGTTCATTGGACAAGTTTCTCAAGCTCTTGGTCGTCCACCGCAGAGGGCTCTCTGGATTTCCGAAACTCTCAGGATTCACTATCTTCTCCAGCTCTTCATATATCCCGGGCTGGGTTACTTCAATAGGCTTACGACCACCTCCTGTCTTGCGGATTCTATCCAGATTGAGCCTGTTCTCCTGGACTTCTGCTTGTCTGCACAATTCCGGGTGAAGCAATTCAAGTTCCCTAATCCCACGGGAAATGGTATTCCGATCCATCCCGCTGGCATTACTGACAGCAGTTATACATCCTCTTCCGATAGACAGTGCTTCGGCGGCCAGATAAAGGCGGGTTTGACGTTCGTTTAGTAAAGGCATAACCTTCTTGATTCTGGTAACAGTTTTATCATCCATAGCGGCTCTTAGTTTTGACAGCCGCAAAGATAATGGAAATCTGGAATATTATGCAGTATTTGATGAATTTAATTCATTACAGCTCCTTATGAGTGCCTCAGGTACGTAAGCGATATTTCGTAATCGGTTGCTTGGGCAAAGAAGATGATTTCATACTCCAGCCCTTGCTAAATGGATTAAGCAAAGAACGTATGACCATACGAAAGTATTATGGCGGGAACTTTGACACCGAAATACATATATCAGCACCCTCGCAATTACAAACGTCGTGGCATCTTCTCAATAGACGAACCATGTAGTACTATACGAAGTGTAAACCAACCTGTTCCAAGCAATTATTCAATCCATCCTGCGGATAAGACATCCGATTTATCAAAAGTACGTCCACTTACCACAAAAGAACGTAGTTACATGCAGACCTTCCCTGAGTCGTTTTAAGTTTGTGGGCAATCATGGAGCAATAGAACAAGCTATTGGAAACGCTGTTCCAGTTAAGATGGCTGAGTACTTTGGTTCAAAAATAATGGAATATGACTCAGTTTGCAGGTAGTCTTCTTGCCAGCAAAAAGCGTTTTGATGGCTTTGGGGCTATAGTCACTAAACAATCGCTTGCGAAACTTGAGTAACCATTATTTCCTCAGTTCCGGATATTTGACACGAGTGTGATACATTGTCTTCAGTTTTTCCTTTAGGACTCGCTTGATATTCAACACGTCGGAAAAAGTGATGGGACAATTCAAGAAATACCCCTCGGACATCTGGTTGTCGATGATATGGTCAACAAGAGTATTGATGCTCGACTCCGTATAATCAGACAAGCTTCGTGAGGCTGCCTCAACCGAGTCGGCCATCATCAATATGGCTTGCTCCTTGGTGGAGGGATTGGGTCCTGGATAGCAAAAACGTGCCATATCCACCTCTTCATCAGGATGAGCATTCTTATACTGCACATAAAAATATTTCGCCAAACCCTTACCATGATGTGTGCGAATAAAGGTCCGTATGATTTCGGGAAGGTGATAGCTTTCGGCCAATTTCAAGCCATCGACAACATGACTGATAATGATGCTCGCACTTTCCTCCTCCGACAATTGCCGATGTGGGTTGATGCCAGTTTGATTCTCCGTAAAGAAAACCGGATTTTCCATTTTACCAATATCATGATAAAGGGCGGCTGTACGAACAAGCTGCACATTGGCATCGACTTCCTGAGCCACGGCAGCAGCAAGGTTGGCGACTTGCATGGAATGTTGCGAGGTGCCGGGAGCCTCCTCGGACAACCGACGGAGCAAACGATTGTTGGTATTCGAAAGTTCCACCAAAGTGACTTCGGACACGAAGCCAAATGTTTTTTCAATAATAAACAATAGCGGATAAGTGAAAAGCAACACAATGGCGTTGATGACGAAATACGCATACATATAGGTGTTGATTTGGGCCAATTCCTGCTCCATGATAAGTTCGTATGCCGTATAGACCACCACATAAGAAATGAAAACGTACAAGGCCGTACGGAGGATTTGCGATCGCTGCGATAGTTCCTGCAAACTATATATGGCAACCAGACCAGAAATGAGCTGGACAAGCAAGAACTCGTAGGGGTTTGTCAACACAATGGAGCAAATCAATGCCACAATCATGTGTACGAGAAAAGCCGTACGGGAATCGACAAACACACAAAGGATGACAGGCGCCATCACAAAGGGTATGACATAGATGCTCGTGAAATTGGTTTGTACAATCAGCGAAGTGAGTATGGGGAATATGATACAAATGCAGCCAATGAGCCACTGTACCCCTCGCTGACGAATCAGTTTGGTGCGATGGATTGTGATATAAACATACAAGCAAAAAAACAGCAATGCGACAAACAGGAATTGCCCCAAGAACGTAAGCCGACGATTGACAAGGGAGTTCTGTTGCACATTCATCTCAGCCTTCAGTGACGCTAGTATCTTAGCTGTGTATTCGTCAATGATTTCTCCACGATCGATGATTTTCTGGCCTTTCATCACATATCCATCAGCAATGGAGACATCGGCCATCAGCTCCCTTTGTTCAGCATCTGTCTTTTGTGCATCGAGCACCAAATTGGAAGCGATATACCGATCAAGGTCATGCGACTGCAACAACTCTACTTTATATTGAGCCGTATCGCTGTTCAGCAGACTTTGATAGGCCTCCAAAGGAGTGGAAAGACGTTCCAGCTCTATCGGAGTAGCTACATTCTTGCGAACAATCCGAATGCCCGTCTGATTGTTTGACCCGAGTTTGGCTCTGTCATCAGCACTGATAATCCCTATGGCATACAGCCTGCGTAGTGTCTCCTCAATATGCTTGATATAGGCTGACGGCAAATTACCATTCAAATCACCACGCATCTGAGCAATAGCATTATCAGCGACTGAAGTGCGCTGATTATAATAAGGGCGAAACTTGCCCAATGCCTCACGTTGTTCTTCGGCCACCGACTCGGCATCCTTGTACAAAGTAAAATCGAGGGGGGCAATGAGTAGGCCATACTGCCAAGGTGTGCCCACAGAATACTGAAAGTTGAATTGTCCGGACCGAGGCAAAAAGGCTACGACAAAAGAGACAACAGCAAGAAACACAATGACCCTGCGGAGATATGTCTTGTAATTGATTTTTAACGTTTCAAACATATATTCAGAATTTTGGCGGCAAATTACAAAAAATATCGGGAATATATGTTAACTTTGCACCGCATTTTATTGTAATTATGACAGAAAGAAAAATTCGCGTCCGTTTTGCGCCCTCTCCTACGGGTGCTCTCCATATAGGTGGAGTACGCACAGCCTTGTATAATTATCTGTTTGCTCGCCAACATGGGGGTGACATGATTTTCCGCATTGAAGATACTGACTCCAATCGTTTCGTGCCAGGTGCAGAAGAATACATCATTGAATCGTTCAAATGGCTGGGTATAAAATTCGACGAAGGCGTAAGCTTTGGAGGCAACTATGGTCCATATCGTCAGTCCGAACGACGGGAAATCTATAAACAATATGTAAAACAACTTCTCGACAACGGGAAAGCATACATTGCTTTCGACACACCTCAGGAGTTGGAAGAAAAGCGAAAGGGAATACCCAATTTCCAATATGACGCTTCGACTCGCATGCTGATGAACAACTCCCTGACATTAGGAAAAGAACAGACAGAAGCACTCATTGCCGAGGGGAAACAGTATGTGGTCCGTTTCCTCATCGAACCTAATGAGGAGATTTTGGTCAATGACATCATCAGAGGCGAAGTTAGGGTCAACTCGTCGGTTCTCGACGACAAAGTGCTTTACAAATCGGCTGACGAGTTGCCGACCTACCATTTGGCAAACATTGTTGACGACCACCTCATGGAAGTTTCGCACGTGATCCGTGGGGAAGAATGGCTTCCTTCCGCCCCCCTTCACGTATTGCTATATCGTGCATTCGGTTGGGAGGGCACAATGCCTCGATTTGCCCATCTGCCTCTGCTCCTAAAGCCCGATGGCAATGGGAAACTATCGAAACGCGATGGCGACAGACTGGGATTCCCCGTGTTCCCCCTGGAATGGCACGACCCCAAGACGGGTGAGATCTCTTCGGGTTACCGCGAATCGGGTTATCTGCCCGAGGCTGTCATCAACTTCCTTGCATTATTGGGATGGAACCCTGGCAACAACCAAGAACTGATGACCATAGACGAGCTCATCAAGCTATTCGACCTCTCACACTGCAGCAAAGCAGGAGCCAAATTCGACTTTGAAAAAGGAAAGTGGTTCAACCACGAATACATATTGCATAAAGACAATGCCGAACTGGCCGAAATGTTCATTCCAATCCTAAAAGAGCACGGCATTGATGCCCCGAAAGAAAAAGTGACAACCGTGATTGGACTGATGAAGGACCGCGTAAGCTTTGTAAAAGACCTTTGGGAAACGTGCAAGTTCTTCTTCGTGGCACCAACCGCATACGATGAAAAGACCAAGAAGAAAAGATGGAAAGAATGCTCAGGACAACAGATGTTGGAATTGGCAGACATTCTGGAAACGCTGGATGACTTTTCATTAGAGCATCAAGAGGAAGTGGTAATGAAATGGATTGCTGACAAGGGCTATGGCGTTGGCGACATCATGAACCCCTTCCGCTTGACATTAGTGGGCGAAGGCAAAGGTCCTCACATGTTCGACATTTCAGCAGTACTGGGCAAAGAAGAGACCATTGCGCGCATCCGTCGTGCCGTGGAAGTTTTGAAATGACAAAGCAATGGCTTACAATTTAGCACTCTACTTATATTTGTTTGCGGTAAAAACTGCTGCATTATTCTGGGACAAGCCTCGGCGAATGGTCCAAGGCTATCGGAAAGTCTTCAAAAAACTGAAAGACAACATCGACCCGACCGCCCAATACATTTGGTTTCATGCATCATCGTTGGGTGAGTTTGAGCAAGGTCGTCCACTGATAGAATCCATCAAGAAGGATTATCCAAACTATAAGATTCTACTGACATTTTTCTCGCCTTCGGGCTACGAAGTCCAAGAGCATTATGAGTACGCAGACCTGGTGACATACCTTCCGTTCGACACGCCACGCAATGTGCGCCGATTCATGCAGTTGGTTCACCCTACCATGGTGTTTTTCATCAAATATGAATTTTGGAAGAACTATCTTACAGCTCTCCACAATGAAGGAATACCTACGTACAGTGTCTCATCCATTTTCCGTCCAAGGCAGATATTCTTCAGATGGTATGCACGCAAGTACAGCAAAGTGCTACATACATTTACCACTTTGTTTGTCCAGAATGAAGAGTCGAAAAGACTTCTTGCCAACATAGGGGTAAACAATGTGATGGTGGTAGGTGACACCCGATTCGACCGCGTTCTCGAAATACGCAACCAAGCCAAGGATCTTCCAATGGTAGAAAAATTCAAAGGCGACAACCCGATGGTAATCGTAGGGAGTTCCTGGCCATCCGATGAGGAAATCTACATACCTTATTTCAATGAGTATCACAAGGAATATAAGCTTGTCATTGCTCCTCACGTGGTTGAGGAATCACGACTGCAGGAAATAGAGAACAGACTGAAGCTAAAATCCGTACGCTATAGTCGGGCTTCCGAAGCTGAATTGGTGGAAGCAAGATGCCTCATCATTGATTGCTACAAAATGCTGTCGTCCATCTATCGATATGCCGATTTTGCCTGCATAGGAGGAGGTTTCATCAGTAGCGGCATACACAATGTGCTTGAAGCCGCTGTGTATGGAGTAGGAACCGTGTTCGGGCCAATAAACAAGAAATTTCTTGAAGCACAACAACTAATGGGAATAAAGGGTAGCTACGAGTTCAAGGACTACAATGACTTCGCCCAAATCATGAACGAGTTTCTGGCCAGTCCCCAAAAAATGGCTGAAGCGGGTGCCATTTCGAAACAATACGTATATGGCAATGCCGGCACAACAGAAAAAATCCTTGCCTATTTACAACCCATGTTATCCAAATAAGGCATTCTGAGCCTTTCAATTACACCGCATAATCGTATGTTCATTGAAATTCTTCTCCTGCTGCTTGGTTTAGCCTTAGTATTGGTTGGCGCTGACGGACTCGTGGAAGGAGCGTCCCGACTTGCACGACGATGGGGCATCAGCGAATTTGTCATTGGACTGACAATCGTAGCTCTGGGAACGTCAGCTCCGGAAATGGTGGTAAGCTTTATCTCCGCTTTCGAGAAAAACTCCGACATGGCGGTGGGCAACATCATCGGCTCAAACATCTTCAACACAGCGTTCATTCTTGGCCTATCGGCAATGATCCGCCCACTCATCATCACTCGCGACAACCTTCGCAGGGATATTCCCCTGAACATCATCGTCACTTCGGCACTCATCCTTTTAGGCATCAAACACACCCTATTCGGTGTGGGACACAACGGATTGAGCATTTGGGAAGGATTGTTGTTTGTCGCTTGTTTTGGATGGTACATGTATGTGTCGTTCCGCAACGACAACAAAGATTCCAATGACAGTGAGAAAGGACATACAGACAACGAAGAACACCAAAAAGAACAAAAGCTCTCCATCTCATTCCTTTACGTCTTCGCGGGTTTTGCGGCACTGATTGGAGGGGGACAAATGTTCGTAGGCCATGCACAAACCATCGCCCAACTGGCTGGTCTCAGCGACAAGTTCATTGCCATAACGGTACTGGCGGCAGGCACATCAATGCCTGAGTTGGCAACCAGTTGCATGGCAGCGGCAAAGGGGAAAGGGCAGTTGGCACTAGGCAACATCATTGGCTCAAACACAGCAAACATATTGCTTATATTAGGAGCATCTGCCCTCATACATCCACTCGACATGAATGCGATCCTGCCCCAAGATTATGTAGCCTTATTTGCCACAGCACTATGTGTGATGATCTGTGCCATCACATTCGGCAAGAAAAAAATCGACAGGATAGAAGGATTGCTGCTGGTATTGATTGAGTGTGCTTATATGTGGTATCTCTTGGCAAACTGTTAAGAAAAAAGGTGAAAAGAGGAGCGTGAAAGGATGGCATGTGTCACACCATCTTTTGTTTCTTCATTTCTGCGACAACAAGTTCCAATTCATCGTACCACTCTTGACCGAACTTACGCACAAGAGGTTCTTTCAGGAATCGATACAAAGGCATATCAGATTTTTGGCCTAACAGGAGGGCAGCCTTACAAACGTCCCATTTGTTGTAATTCACTGCGATGTACGCTCCATAATTGGTCAGACGCACGGGATACAAATGGCAGGAAATCGGCTTGTAGAATTTTGTTTTCCCTGCCCTGTATGCTCTTTCAATGGCACAATACGTACACCCATCGGCCTCATGCTTGGCAAAGACACAGTCACGGCCACGGACTATCGAGGTCACCAAGTCGCCTTGAGAATCAGCATACACTACACCCTGCTGATGGATGACATCCTTAGCCTCCTCGGTGAGGCTCTCCCATACCACTGGGAGAACCTCTTCGAGTTGGGCTATTTCATCCAATTCGACAGGAGCGCCCGCGTCACCTTCCACACAGCAACAACCGTGACATGAAGACAAATCACACACGAATTTCTCTGTGATCAAGTCCAATGAGACGAGCGTATCCTGAATCTGTATCATGCACCTATCAGATTCTTACCCGTCATTTCTGCCGGTTGTGCCAATCCCATGATATGAAGAATCGAAGGAGCCACATCGGCCAAGACACCATCTGAAAGTCTCGCATCCTTGTGGGATGAGACATACACAAAAGGAACCGGATTCAACGAATGAGCAGTATTAGGAGTACCGTCGGCATTGGTTGCATGGTCGGCATTGCCATGGTCGGCAATGATAATCACCTCGTAATCATTGGCCTTTGCAGCTTCCACAGTATCCTTCACACAAGCATCAATGGCTACAACAGCCTTTTCGATGGCTTCATATACTCCCGTATGACCCACCATATCGCCATTGGCATAGTTCACCACAATGAAATCATATTTCCGAGCAGCAATAGCCTCTACCAGTTTGTCCTTCACCTCATACGCACTCATCTCTGGCTTCAAGTCGTAAGTAGCGACCTTTGGGCTCGGCACTAAGATACGTTCTTCTGCATCGTAGGGTGTTTCACGACCTCCATTAAAGAAGAACGTGACGTGTGCATATTTTTCAGTCTCTGCGATATGGAGTTGCTTCTTGCCTTGAGTGGAAAGATATTCGCCCAACGTATTTTGTACGTTTTCCTTATCGAAAAGAATATGAACACCTGTAAAAGAGGCGTCATAGGGCGTCATACAATAATACTGCAACCCAGGAATGGTGTGCATGCCAGCCTCTGGCATATCCTTTTGAGTCAGAACGACTGTCAGCTCTTTTGCACGGTCATTGCGATAGTTGAAGAATATCACGACATCACCCTCCTTGATGGTTCCATCGACCGAACTGTTATGAATAGGCTTGATGAACTCATCGGTTACTCCCTCGTCGTAGCTTTGTTGCATGGCTTGAACCATATCAGTGGATTGGACACCTTTTCCTTGAACCAGCAAATCATAAGCTTCCTTGATCCTTTCCCAACGTTTGTCGCGATCCATTGCATAAAAACGTCCCACAATGCTTGCAATGGCACAACCATTCTTTTCACAATGAGCACTCAACTGCTCAATGAATCCCTTACCACTCTTCGGGTCAGTGTCACGGCCATCCATGAAGCAATGGACATAAGTGTGCTGAATGGCATATTCATGAGCTATCTCACACAACTTAAACAAATGATCAAAACTTGAATGGACACCGCCATTCGAAGTAAGACCCATGATGTGAACAGACTTCCCTGTCTGTTTCGCATAAGAATAGGCCGCAACGATTTCCTTATTGGAAAGAATACTGCCATCGGCACAAGCACGATTGATTTTCACCAAATCCTGATACACAATACGTCCTGCACCAATATTCAAATGACCAACCTCTGAATTACCCATCTGACCATCAGGCAAGCCCACGTTCTCGCCACTCGCCTGCAACTGTGAATGAGGATAATTTTTCAAAAGATTATCCCAATAAGGTGTTGGAGTACTGAAAATCACATCATCCTTGGCATGATCGCCAATGCCCCATCCATCAAGAATCATTAATAGCGCTTTTTTTCCCATGTTCATTTATTTTTATGTCGAATTATGCCGCAAAGATACTGCAATAATTCCAAAACGCGAAACAAAATCGATATGCTACCACAGAAATGATGAATTGCGGAAACAGAATCAAACTTTTGTCGTATCTTTACGCACAAAAGATAATGAGACAATCTATGAATCTTGACCAATCTATTTCGAACGCTGTTGAAATGCTTCAACGCATGATTGAAATTCCATCGGTGAGCCGAGAAGAATGTGAAGTGGCCGATTTCCTGCAAAAAAGCATCCAGGAAAAAGGAATCGAGACCTATCGCAAGGGCAACAACATCTGGTGTGTGGGGACGAGTTTTGAGGAACGCAAGCCTACTCTTCTCCTCAACTCCCATATCGACACCGTGAAACCCGTTGCCGGATGGACCCGACATCCATTCACAGCCACTCAAGAAAATGGTCGCCTCTATGGCCTAGGGAGCAACGATGCAGGAGCCTCGGTCGTATCACTGCTTCAAACGTTTTATCGCTTGATTACAGAAGAACAACCATACAACATCGTATTCTTGGCTTCGTGCGAAGAAGAAGTGTCTGGGAAAAACGGCATTGAATGCGTACTGCCGTCACTGCCCAAGATTGATGTCGCCTTAGTGGGAGAACCGACCAACATGCAGCCAGCCATTGCAGAAAAAGGATTGATGGTACTTGATGTGTGTGCCCATGGCAAAGCAGGGCACGCTGCGCGCAACGAAGGCATCAATGCCATATACGTGGCAATGGATGATTTGTCGTGGTTTCGCACCCACCAATTTCCACGCGAATCGGCCCTGTTGGGCAAGGTGAAGATGACCGTGACACAAATCAATGCAGGAACCCAACACAACGTCGTTCCTGACACCTGTTCAATTGTTGTGGACGTACGAAGCAACGAATGTTACACCAACCAAGAAATTTACGATGAAATCTGCAGCAACGTACATGCTGAAGTGAAAGCACGTTCCTTCCGATTGAATTCCTCGCACATAGCGCTTTCACATCCCTTGGTGCAGCGAGCCACCCATTTGGGCCGCAACACATTTGGTTCCCCCACTCTATCAGACCAAGCCCTTATGCCTTTTCCCTCCATGAAAATGGGACCCGGTGATTCATCACGTTCGCACACAGCCAACGAATTTATCAGATTGGAAGAGATCGCCGAAGGCATCACACTCTACTATCAGCTTCTGAACAAATTAGACCTTGGATTCGAATTCTAAACGAAATTCCTGATAAAGATTCTCTAAGTCAAAGAGTTATATCATGTATAATTCTTTGCAGCGGAGCGGTCTGTCCACAATGTACTTGGAAATGAGTTGCCTGATCTGCTTGTGAACTTCGTCAGGAGGACAGGTCGATTCTCCGCCAACTACATTAGGTGACTTTTTGTATTCTCCGACATTGGACCAAGACTTGCGGCTGTCGGATGTGCCGGACTTCAATATGGAATGAATCTCTTTAATGAGAGATTCCGTCAGTTTATCAAGAGCACGATCAATGACGAAATCTATACATCTGAATCACTAAGGTCTCAAGAACAATCCTGGTCACTGCTCCAAAGGCAAGCAAGAGTCACCGCATCATGGATGATACTGCACAAAGGCTTCCATTGCTTCATAGCAAGCCAAGCCCAGATTGTGGTAGATTGCAGCCGTAGCATGATTCCGATCTTCAGAGCGTTGCCAGAACAAGCGTTCGTCATTGCCCAAGAAAGGAGCACTCTCCATTTGCGACTGGTGCTTGAGGATTGCATTACGCTTGGCCCTCAACTCCTCCGGACTCAATGGCACAGCCATCTCGATGTTTTCAATCTCCCATTCAGCCCACGCGCCACGATACATCCAGACACGACAATCCGTCAGCCACTCGGCTCCGGCTTCCTTCTCAATGTCAAGCGCGGCCAACACAGCATCCGTACAAACACGATGCGTGCCATGCGGGTCGGCAAGGTCGCCAGCGACATAAATCTGATGCGGTTGGATTTCGCGAAGCAAATCCAAGACAATGTTCACATCCACCTCACTGATTGGGTTCTTGTCGATTCGTCCTGTCTCATAGAAAGGCAAATCGAGGAAATGACAACGCTCAAGTGGAATATTATTGAACGTACAAGCTGTTCGTGCCTCACCACGACGAATCAGTCCCTTGACGGAAAGGATGTCGCGTGTGTCGATGTCGCCCTCCTTCTTGCCATCGAGGAATGATTTGAATGCTGCATGTTTTTCGGTGACAACCTGCAATTTCCCCTCACCAAAAAGATTATTGAAACCATTCATGAAGTGCATAAAACGAACCACCTCCTCATCACCAACAGCAATATTGCCCGATGTCTCGTATGCCACATGCACCTCATGCCCTTGCTGCACTAATCTACGGATTGTTCCTCCCATCGAAATCACATCATCATCGGGATGCGGCGAAAAGACGATGACACGCTTGGGGAATGGTGTGGAACGTTCCGGACGACAAGTATCATCCGCATTGGGTTTTCCTCCCGGCCAACCTGTAATGGTATGCTGCAAGTCATTGAATATTTGGATGTTTACGTTATATGCGGAACCATATAACGCCAACAACTCGCCCAAGCCATTCTCATTGTAGTCCTTATTGGTAAGTTTTAGCACAGGCTTATTGAGCCGCTGACAAAGCCAGACAATGGCACTCCGGATCAACTTGTCGTTCCATTCGCATTCTGTCACCAACCACGGACGCTGAATACGGGTCAGATGCGAAGCAGCCGACAAATCGACGCACACGTTCGCATCGGTATGCGTTTGCAAATACGAAGCAGGCAATGCCCGAGTGAGTTTTTCCTCTACAGCCTTGGTAATGATATCCGCTTTGTCCTCACCCCATGCCAACAAATAAATTTTCTTGGCAGACAGAATGTTTCGAAGCCCTAATGTGATGGCACAGGTAGGCAAATGCTCAGAACCCATGTTATGAGAAGCCTCGGCTTTGGAAGTGGCATTGATCAGAATCATCCGGGTCACTGACTCCATCAGCGACCCAGGTTCATTCATGGCAATGTTGCCTTCCCGGCCTATTCCCATCATCACAACATCCAATCCGCCAAACGACTGAATACGTTGGTCGTACATACGGCAATACTCTTGTACAGAATCCTGAGTAATCGACGTATCAATAGTAAATATGTTTTGGGGAGCGATATTCACTTGGCTGAAAAACAATTCGTTCAACTGAGCGAAACTACTATTCGTAGCGTCCTTTGGCAATGGACAATACTCGTAGATATTAAACACCACGACATTATGAAAACTCAAACCACTCTCCTTATGTTTTCTAACCAGCTCTGCATACAAAGGTCTCAAAGAATTTCCTGTTCCCAGTCCCAACACCACAAAACGACTTTCGCGCTGACGTTGTTGGATAAGCTGTACTATCTCGTTGGCAATCTGACCTACACCCTCATCAATTGTTTCAAAAATGCGGGTAGGGATTTTCTCGAAACGAGTCAATTCAGACTGTACAATTGGATTCGCTGGACGGTAATACTTCGTCGAAACCCGATTCAATGTAATACTCGAACTTAAATTTGTTTTCATTCTGCTATTTAATTAAACATTCAAGTTTCGCAAGTTAACGAA
>DCGR01000056.1 GCA_002315285.1 Bacteroides sp. UBA1773
ACTTATGAAGGGAAGACCGTAAAGAACATTTTGATCTATACTTCAAAAGGAGCTTGCTTGTTTCAACTAAATTGAAGAAGAGCTATTTTTTATTATTCTCGGGGAAGGATTTCTTCTTCTTTTCGCATGATGCGAAAAAATGCTATTTCTTGGATTTGTAGTATGTTGTGACCCCATTTTGGGTGGCTTTTCGCACTTTCGCATTTTGCACAAGAGTGCGAATGCTGCGGTATGCCTGTGAGGTGCTGCGCTTCAATTCTTCGGCACATCGGAGCCAGTCCTTGATGGTGAAGGTGGCAGGAAGAGACCTGAGGGCATCGTCCACCCAACTCCATTTTTGCATAGGTTGCACGTGCCTGAGCTGTTGGGCGCTCATCGTGGTGGAGAGATGGAGCGACTGCGACATGAGGCATGAGGTGATGAGGGCGGCTGTGTGGTAGTCCTTGTCGCTGCATGTCATGTGGCGGTGTTTATTGGTGAAGTCTTCCTTGGTGTCAAGGTCACTTTTCTTTGATGCGCTATTCTTTGATGCTGTGAAGGGCGTGTTCTTGTATATCTCCCATTTGCGTATGGCGGTGAGGATGGCAGCTATGCGCATCTGACCCAGTCCGTGACGGTTGATGATGGCTGCATGGTCGCCAGAACCTTCCTGTACGAGTTGAGTGATATGTTCGGAGAATCGCTGGGTGTGGTCGTCCCACTGTTCATCGGTGAAGTACACCCATGTGGGATTGTTGTTGAGCATGAGCCACATCTGGAGTGCATCGTCCGACAGGCGGTTGTAGATGGAGGAGTAGTCGCCACGCTTCGGATCGGGCTTCTGCGATATCCACTCTGTGTGCTGCTCCATCATGAGGATGAAGAAGCGTGAGTAGAGACCGTCCTCGATGGAACGGATGAAATGGTGAAACTGGTCGAAGGTACCTGACATGCATACCGACAACTTGGGACTCTTGATCTTTATAGGTTTGTTGTCCACCTTGAAGAACTGCGTTATCTGTTCGTTCATCATAGCCTTGCAGAGGAGGTCCACGAAGTTGCCGACATCGAGTTTGAGGGTGCTGATGAGCGTGTTGATCTCCGTGGAGTTCATGATGAGTCCTCCCTTGCCCATGGCATTCATGCACAGCGTGAACTGTGAACGCGATGTGGTGCCGGGCATTGCCAAGAGGTGAGGCTGCGGTTCGTCACCCTTGCATTCCTGTTCCTCCCATGCCTTATGTTCGTCGGCTGAGATCTTCTCCAGGTATCGGTCGGTGGACTCTATGATGCGGAACCCGTATTCTATGATGCTCTTTCCGTTTCCCGCAGGGGCGAGGCACAGGAAACCGAGGTTAGGGGAGTAGTCGCGGTTGCCATACAACAGGTGGGTGTTGCTGCATAGCGCACTGTAGTTAGTGAGGAGGGACAAGAGGAGGGCATCTGCACGTCGGCGTGGTATCTCTTCCTTGAAGCTGACGGTCGTAGCCGTAGCCGTGATGGGATCCCATGTGAAGTCGAGGACGGGCGCCAGACCTTCAAGCACACATAGTGGCAGGTTCTGGTACACCGTGTCGGGAAACAGAGGACAGTTGTGCTCGATGAGGTCGTCCTGTGATGGTTCATCGTTTTCTGTGGCTTTGTCCGTGGCATGTTTCTGATGCTCATAACTCTCCATCCAGCCGTTGTCGGCCTCAGTGCCATGTTCATATCCCCACGCCAGACAGTTCTCTATCTCGTTAACCAGACGTGTGCTGGGATCATCATGAAGAAGCAGTCCTCTCTCCCCGAGGATACGAAGTGCCTCCTGCTTGTACTGCGCGAAAAGCTTCTGAGGGCAGTGGAAGAAGCGTAGACGTGCACCGAGCGTCAGCCAGAACTTATGACGGTGGCCTGGGACGTAAGCGTGTTTGTCGAAAAGGCGTAGGATGATGGATGCGTCAATCTGTGGTGCCTGTGTTGGGTGGGTATTATTGGCAACAGTCATGACGGGTGCAGTGGTTGTGGGAATGCTTGGCGAAGGCATGTCATCAGCCATATTGAGAGTGCCATCCGAGAGCGATATCACCATAGGTTCGGGTTCCTCGTTGAGGTACGCATGCATGTCATGACAATAGAACGAAATGCGGTTAGGATCCTTGCAATGCTCATCTATGGCGGCACCGTCAAGCAGATGCTGATAGTACAGGTTGCCTTGCATCCATGCCTGATGGTGATAGGGCAGACAACGTGCCATGAACTCCTCGTGTGTCTCCTTTTCCTCCTCCTTGCCGGGCTTGAAACCTGTGAATCGGAAGAAGTCCTCCGGAATGACCTCTCCATCGTCAGTCACGGCTTTCCAGTCGAAGATGATGCGAATGCCCTCCTCGGAATTGGTGATGTGCGCGAGGCGGGTGTGCGGGTCGGATGCCACGCGCTGTACGAGGAGCGAGATGTGGTTGCGGCTGATATAGTCGAAGTCGCACATGCATTGCTGTGTGAAGGCCTCGATGTTGATTTCCTTGCGTCCGTCCTTCATCATCACGGCAGGGGTGTAGAATCCCATTGAACTCTTCAGTTTACTGGCTCCCTTGATGTCTCCTTCAGCCTTTTTCTCGCGACTGAGACGTGTGAGACGGAATACTTCATTGTTGGTGGAGGTGATACGCTGATGTATCTCCTTCCATGTTGTGGGACGTGGATGGTTGTCACCAAAACTTGTAAAATGACATGGTTGTATCATGGAAAATAGATGTTTTGCTTACGCATTTCGCATCAGTGATGCGAAATGCGAAAGTGGTAGTGTAAGAATGTGACTGTTACTCGTGTAGAACGTTTCGCATGATGCGAAAACGTATGCGATAACCTATCTTGAGTTATTCACTTGAGTTAACTTTCGCTTCGGTCTTCTTGTATCGTCCGTTAACTCCTATTAACTCCCTATTAACTCCTGTTAACTCCCAGATTAAAATAGGTTAGAGCGCGTTCCAGTCGGTCACGGGGATGAAGCGGTCAAGGTAGTGGGCCTCTACCATTCTGCCGGGCTCGGTGCGCGACTCATGGCATGCCATGCTGACAGATGCCACGATCCAGTGGCCTGCAGACAGGTGCCAGTTAGCAGCATTGTCGTCAAGTAGCGTCACCACGACATTCTGCTGACGTATTCCCGGACCAGACTGAGAACTGTAGTAAGTCTCGTGATAACTCAGAGTAATCTCTACTTTCTGACGCTCTGCGTCACCTTCATTCTTGCCTTTGAACGTAGAGTGGTACACACTACGAATCTTAAATAGTCGTTCCATGTTGTTAATCATTAATTGGTTAAATGTGTTTTCTCTTGAATGCATAATGACGATGGGTAAGATAACGCCATTCTGTATCTTTTTCTACCACAAAGTTACGAAAAACCTTCCTTAATGTAGAATTATGTCCGTGGTGAGGACACAAATCTTTCAAGGAAAATAATAGTTGATCATACAAAAAATGTCCTTTTCTTCTTGTGAGTAATAAAAAATGTAGTATATTTGCATTGATATTACGCCATAAAGGTGTATCTATTTATACAAATCAAAACTAAAACTAACAATGAAAAAAGTCTTATTAGATCCAAGTTCAGCAGCCAAGGCGCTGACAACATGCGTACTCAATGAGGCTGACTCGGTAAATCCGGGCCACAGATCAAGTATGCGGAAAGAGTTCCGATTGGGGAACGGAGTTTTTCACAGGAGCTAAGAAGGCAAAATATCTGATTCGGACATTCTGGATCTTGCCGAGCTTCGCGAGTTGTTTGATTTCATCAACAAAAAGTACGACCAGAAGATTGCCCTCGCAGAGCTTCGCAACTACGGACGTACAGCAGCGGAGGAAAGCAAGAAGGATTGGCACCGTCGCTTCCTCCTTCTCTTCGTGGAATGCTTCGGGCTGGACAATGAACAATGTACAATGGACAATGAACAATGTACAAAGAGCAATGGGTAATTAGCAATTAGTCATTCGGAATTTTTTACCTATAGGTAGTAAAACCGAGGGGTGTAACTATTCGCTTTTAATGGACAGTTGCACCCCTTGGTGTGGGGATTCATCATGAATCAAGGGGTCATGAATCAAGGGGTCAGACCCCTTGATTCACTTTTTTCGATAGAATTAATGGTTCTTGTTTTTGGCTGATTCCTCTATTTTGTTATTTTCCAAAGTTTTGCTTTGGTCGATCCAAAATACATAATATGTCCTTGACGACAAAGGGTGTCGAGCAACTTGCGAGTGGCATACATGCTGAATTCTAATGTTTCACTTATCTCTTTTGTCGCCAATCCTTCAGGATGTTGGACAAGCATTCTGAACACAGAGCCAAGGGGGCCTGGAGTTTCTGTTATTCCTACCACTTCTGCTTCTATATCTTTTCCCGTTTCTTCCATCAAGTCAATTATTTCTTTCGAGTTTAGTGAATCAAGGGGTCTGACCCCTTGATTCACTTTTTCGATAGAATTCTTGGATATTTCGCGTTGGATTTTTGCAAATGATAGTATTGAGAGGCGGCTTGCCTGACGGATGGAGATACCTTTTGCTATTGCTTGAAGGATGTATTCGAGTTGGAGGTCTGGTTTTAGTTGTTTGAAGTCTTCGTGTGTGTCTACACCACTAAGTTCCTTGAGAATTTCCCATGCATGTCGGTCGGTAAGGACGAAGCGTTCGGAATCCATGTCCATACAGTTGTCACTTACATCAAGATTAACCCAAGAGTCAAGTTCTGAAAGGGTAATCTCGTCATAGACTAATGAGGTGTCACACACTCTGATGATGGCGTTTGTGCCTTCTTGCCAGTATTCACGCCATGAGGAGTAGAGGTAGTCTTCAGGGTGCTTACATATACCTGCATGGACTGGGTTGCGATGGATGTAGCGAAGTAGTTGCATGAAATAGTCTCTGTCATTGACGGCTTCAGAGCGGAAACGATCTTGAAAGAGATGTCCGGTGCGTTCGTATTTGTTGTTGTATAGCCATACGAAGCGATCCTCAATCTTTTTCATGACTTGTGAGACTGTGGACTCTTCCTCCTTGATGAGTATGTGAACGTGATTTGGCATAATGGCATAAGCAATGATATGGCATTCATTTTCTGAGATGATTTTGCCATTATAGCCTTTGATGATGTGCGCATCAGCAAGTACGCGAACCATCGTTAGGTAGTCGTCGTCATCGATGAAGATGTTTTGTTTGTTAATGCCTCTGAGCATGACATGGTACATGCCTAATGCCGATTTTTCTCTTTGTTTCCGTGGCATAGTTCTTTGTTTTAATAGGGGTTGCTATCTTTTGATGTATCTTTTTTGCAAACAAATTTGTTTTCGGCGGTAAATATATGAAGAATTATTCGACAAACAAGTGAATAGTTAAAGAAATGAATTTTTATTCGAAATAATTATGTCGAAAAAGGTGAA
>DCGR01000033.1 GCA_002315285.1 Bacteroides sp. UBA1773
AATGAACTTGCGAAACTTGAATTAAACATCTTTTTTGGTCAGGAACAGTCTTGAAACCATTGAAAGATTGATCGGTCAGAGAAACGAGGAATTTTCCTTATGATCCTGCAAGCGCAATGGAACTCCATTGGCACCGAAAGACTGTGCGAAAAGCAACGCAACCGTGACAGATGGAGATTGTCGGATGGATTCAAAAACGGTTTCTCGATTCACGACATGATGTCATTGTTCGTTTTCTTGGGCTGAACTTTCGATTTTCTTTGCAAGTTCCTCCAGTTCCTCCTTCAGCAAATCTATTCTGCGAGAGATCTCCTGGATAAATTCGCCACCATTCTTCGATGATTTCGACAAAAATCCCAGATTGTTCTCATAAGTTTGGATTTCAGCCTTCTTTACCTCATATTCACGAACCAAACGTTCATGTGGAGTTCCCGCGAACCTACCGGAATCAAACTGATTCTTATTCACATGACGCCTCTGGGAATTGAGTTTATCGAAAAGCACATCAACAACAGCCTTATACTGCTTGAACAGCTTATCCTTTTCCTTAAAAGGCACATGTCCAACGGCACTCCACTGTTTCAGCAAATCATGTACGGTATTGCTGTCAGGAGCATCCGAGCTGTTCAAATCACGAAGCTGACGGATAATGTCACGCTTTTTCTCAAGATTCTCATGCTCTTCTGAATGTTGTGAGGCATTCACCTTGTTTTTCTGTTCGAAGAAATAATCGCAGGCATCTACGAACCGCTTCCAGATGGCTTCTGAATGTTTGCGGGTGACAGGACCTATTTCCTTCCATTCTTTTTGGAGACGCGACAATGTCTCAGCCGTGGCCTTCCAATCCGTACTCTCCTTCAAAGCCTCAGCCTGTTCGCACAAACGACGTTTCCGATCAAGATTGTCGCTCAAGCTCCCTTTCATTTCCTTGAAGAATGAAGCTTTTTTGTTGAAGAAATCATCACATGCCGCACGGAAACGCTCGAATATCTTGCTATTGAGCTTCAGCGGGGCATAACCTATCTCTTTCCACTTTGCCTGCAAAGCCAGGATCTCGTCGGTCTTGTTCTTCCAGTCCTGATATGTCTTCAACAACTCAAAGTCGATGGCTTCCACGATTTCGCATATCACCACTTTCTGGTCGTAGTTGTTCTGCTCCTGCTCCTTCCTATTCTCAAAGAACTGTTGGTAGGCGCGGCTCACGACTGTCGATGCCGATTTGAAGCGATTCCAAATGTCCTCCCTGAAATCCTTTGCCACAGGACCCGTATCGCGAAACTCCTGATGCAGTTGTTGCAACTTCCGGAATGCAGCGATGACATCAGTCTCTTCAGCAAGTTTCTCCGCAGTTTCACAAATTCGGGTTTTTGTCTCCAGATTTTTCTTGAAATCATATTCACGGAATACACTGTTCAACTTCAGCAAGTCATAGAACTTCTCCGTCAGACTCTGATATTTTTTCCAAAGGCCTGTAACATTCTCAACCGGCACGTTCTTGATTTCCAGCCACTCACCTTGCAATGCCTTGAACTGTTGATACACAGCATTGGCATCGTCGCTGGCTATCAGGGCTTCCATCTTATCAAAAATATTCAGTTTCCGAGTCAGATTCGCCTCTTTCTCCTTATCATCAGCGTCTTTCTGGGCCGAACGGATTTCCTTTATGGCATTCAGCAATTCCTTAAACTCGGCCTCTTTCTCATCGGGTTGAGGCACAAAATCATCGGCAGCTCCGCCCGCCTCCACAAAAGCATTTCTGGCTGCTTCCACTTCGGCATTGTGAATCCGATAAAATGCTACTTTCGCACTATCAAGTTCAGCCTTCTCGATTGGGGCTTCTTGCTGCATGAACTCTTTCAGTCGTTCAATAACTTCCTCCTTGGTACTCATAATCATATCCTGTTTTTACGGTATTGCAGGGCAAATTAAACACTTAAATTCTACTTTACCAAATAATCCTATAATTTATGTCAATAATTCCGTCAACAAAGTTGTAATTGCCATATAAATGGCCATTCCGACCACATCATTCGTGATGGAAATAAAAGGGCCTGTGGCTATGGCAGGATCTATCTTCAGCCGTTCAAGCATCAGCGGAACCAGCGTGCCGAAAATACTTGCAAACATCACAACAGCAAAAAGGCTCAACGAAACCGCCAGTGTCAAAGGGTCGGACGCACCTAAATCCTTATTCAGACAGTTATATATGAAGACAAGTGAACTAATGGCTGTAGCCGTAATGCATGCCACACCAGCCTCTTTCAGTATTTGCCGCCATGTGTTCGATGAGCTCAATGAATTGTTGGCCAAGCCTTGCACGACAATGGCTGACGACTGCGTCCCGACATTTCCGGCTGTTCCGCCAATCAACATGATGTAGGGTGCGGCACGCCCCAACACACCTTCGAACTGACTGAGTATCATTGCCGTGGCTATACCGCCAAACACCCCTATCAGAAGCCAAGGAATACGGGCTGATGTCTGTCGCAATACGCTATCGTCAGTATCGACATCGTCAGTAATACCTGATGCCATCTGATAGTCGTGTTCCTGCTGTTCACGAGCCTCATCCATGACGTCATCTACAGTAATCCGCCCAACCAGCCGTCCGATGCTGTCAATCACAGGAACAGCCACCAAGTCATACTTCTCTATCATCTGTACGACCTCGTCGATCGGCGTATCAACATGCGCAGAAATCGGGTCCTTGGTCATCACATGCTTTACTTTCGAAACGGATGGACTGGTTATCATCTTTTTCAGAGGGAACACACCCTTCAGACGTTCTGTGTCATCAACGACATACACATTGTATATCTCATCCATTTCCTCCGCTTGCAGACGCATTTCCTTCAGACACTCAGGCATACTCCAATTCTCGTTCACCACAATCATCTCGGTACCCATCAAACCGCCAGCCGTATTCTCATCGTATTTCAGCAAATCCACGATATCGCCCGCCTGGTCAATATCCTCGATGTGGGCCAGGATTTCCTCTTGCTTGTCCTCATCCATCTCACGGATAATGTCCACAGCATCATCCGTATCCATGTAATCCACAAACTTTTTGGCAATGGTCTCGGAAGGCAAGTTGTCCAGGAATTCCTTTCGCGCATCCTCGTCCATTTCTATGAGCACATCGGCAGCGGTCTCGTTGTCGAGCAACCTATACACTACTCTTGCATCCTCCGCATCGAGCTCATTGATAAGTTCGGCAATGTCAGCAGGATGGATATCTCGCAACAAATCCTTCAGCTGAGCATGGTCATTGCCTTTCAACAATGCTTCTACCTTGGTGATATCTATTGTTTCGTCAGACATTGCAAGCCTCCTTGACCTTCATTGTGAGTTCAATGAAATCCTGTACAGACAACTGCTCCGGTCGTTTGTTGAACACTGCATCAGCACTCAGAGGGTTATCTTTGGGTAATATCGTCTGTATTGAATTCCTCAGCGTTTTCCGTCGTTGGTTGAACGTGGTTTTCACAATTCTTTTGAACAAAACCTCATCACACCCCAACGACTGTGTGTCGTTGCGAGTCATTCTGATAACGGCGCTCTTCACCTTTGGTGGTGGATTGAACACATGTTCATCAACCGTGAAAAGATATTCCACCCTGTACCAGGCTTGTATCAGCACGCTCAAGATGCCATACGTCTTACTGCCTGGCGCCGCTGCCATCCGCTCCGCAACTTCCTTTTGGATCATTCCCGTACAACACGGAATCAGATTCTTATATTCCAACATCTTGAAAAAAATCTGACTGCTGATATTGTAAGGGTAGTTCCCCGTCAGCACAAAGGGCTGCCCGCCGAACAGTGGCTCCAACGGCAATTTCAGGAAATCCGCCTCGATGACATTGCCTTGCAGCTGAGGAAAATGAGAGTGCAAGTACCGAACGGATTCCTCGTCAAGTTCCACCACTTTCAATGGCCTGTCCTTCCGCATCAGATACTGGGTCAGCACACCCATTCCAGGACCAACCTCAAGCACAGGCAGTTGTGGACACGAATCTACCGTATTCGCAATCCGCATCGCCACATCCAAATCCTTCAGGAAATGTTGGCCCAACGATTTTTTAGGTGTCACCTGACGCATTCCTAATTCTTTTTCGTATATTTGGCACAAAATTAGAAAATTTGATGAACAAAATAATAAAAAATCGAATAAAAAAAGTCGCCGAGATTTTTTTGTCGCTGGCATTATGTGTTTTCATACTTTATTGGACCTATCGCGACTTTGACTTCAATGCAGCCTGGCACGTATTGCGACACGATGTGGAATACGAATGGATTTTGCTTTCACTCATTCCTGGCATTTTCAGCCATCTGTTTCGGGCATGGCGCTGGAAGCTCACCCTTTCCCCCTTAGGAGAACATCCACGCACATCCACAACCATCAACAGCATTTTCTTCTCCTACGCCTCAAGCCTCATTGTCCCTCGCATCGGTGAAGTGGCTCGCTGTGGCATCTTACAACGCTACGAAGGCACCTCATTTGCGAAATCACTGGGAACCGTCGTTACGGAACGGATCGTCGATGTCATCTGCATGCTTTTGCTTATCACCACCACAGTCATTTTGCAAATGCCTGCCTTCATCCAGTTCTTTTCCCTTACCGGAACAAACCTCAACAGCTGGTCAGCGCTACTGACCTCCTGGCCTCTCTACCTCCTCATAGGAGGAATTGCCATCACATGTTATGTCCTGTGGAAGATTCTGCGGAAGCGCCTTGCACCCATCCTGTCGAACATTTGGACCGGCATCACCAGCATCCGGCAAGTGTCGCATCCTTGGTTGTTCCTACTCTATAGCGTAGGCATCTGGATGAGTTTCTACCTGGAATTCTACATTGCCTTCTTTGCCTTTCCCTTCACCGCCGTCATACCGCCACTCACGGCTTTGGCGATATTCACGGTCGGGACCATGGCAGTGTTGGTGCCTACCCCCAATGGCGCTGGTCCCTGGCACTTTGCCGTCATCACCATGATGGGATTCTTTGGCGTGGCCCAAACCGACGCCGCCACTTTTGCACTGCTGGTTCACAGCATCCAGACCTCGCTGATGCTCACTCTTGGCGTCTATTCGGTCATTGCTCTCACCCTGTTGAAGAAACACCAGTCAAGATAAACCTGTCATTGCTCTTCCAGAGCGCCTTTCATCGGGAAAGGGAAGCAGTCCATAACGGCCACTTCCCTTCATTCCCATTCATCAGCCATCGGCTTACTTACATCCAGCACAACGGGGCTTCAACTGTTTGAAGAAATCGTTTCCCTTATCATCGACCAGAATGAAAGCAGGGAAATCCTCAACCTCAATTTTCCAAATAGCCTCCATGCCCAATTCCGGATATTCCACGCACTCGATGCTCTTTATATTGTTTTGTGCCAGGATTGCAGCCGGACCGCCAATCGAGCCAAGATAAAAGCCACCATGTTTCTTGCATGCGTCGGTCACAGCCTGACTACGATTTCCCTTGGCCAGCATGATCATGCTGCCACCATGATCCTGGAATTCATCCACGTATGGGTCCATACGTCCGGCAGTGGTTGGTCCCATCGAGCCACAAGCCATGCCCGCAGGGGTCTTGGCTGGGCCGGCATAATAGATCGGGTGGTCCTTCATGTATTGGGGCATGTCTTCGCCCTTGTCAAGGCGAGCCTTCAGCTTGGCATGGGCAATGTCTCGACCTACGATGATGGTTCCATTCAACGACAGGCGAGTCGATACCGGATACTGGCTCAGCTGTTTGCAGACCTCACTCATCGGACGATTCAAATCGACACGCACCACTTCACCCTCACCGGCATTACGCAACGATTCAGGTATCAATTCGCCTGGATTGTCATCCATCTTCTCGATCCAGATGCCATCCTTGTTGATCTTGCACTTGATGTTTCTGTCGGCCGAACAGCTCACGCCCAATCCTATCGGGCACGATGCGCCATGGCGAGGCAAGCGGATGATGCGGATGTCGTGAGCCATGTATTTGCCACCAAACTGAGCGCCCAAGCCGATGTTCCATGCTTCCTGAAGCACCTGTTTCTCCAGTTCCACATCACGGAATGCACGTCCGTATTCATTGCCGGTCGTAGGCAATTCGTCATAATAGTGGGTCGAAGCCAGTTTTACGGTGAGAAGGTTTCTCTCTGCCGAAGTGCCACCGATGACAAATGCGATGTGATAAGGAGGGCAGGCAGCCGTACCCAACGTCTTCATTTTCTCCACCAAGAAGGGAACCAGCGTACCAGGATTCTGGATGCGGGCCTTGGTTTCCTGATACAGATAGACCTTGTTGGCCGATCCGCCACCCTTTGTGACGCACAGGAACCGATACTCCATGCCCTCAGTTGCCTCGATGTCAATCTGAGCCGGCAGGTTACATTTCGTGTTCACCTCGTCGTACATGTTCAAAGGCGCATTCTGTGAATAGCGGAGATTCTCCTCCGTATAAGTCTTATATACGCCTAACGATAGCGCTTCCTCATCCGAACAGCCCGTCCACACCTGCTGACCTTTTTCGCCATGCACAATGGCTGTTCCCGTGTCCTGACACAAAGGCAACTGGCCCTTGGCTGCCACTTCGGCATTACGCAAAAAGGTCAGTGCCACATATTTGTCGTTGTCGCTTGCCTCGGGATCGTTCAGGATTTGGGCCACTTGCCGATTGTGCGAACGGCGCAACAAGAACGAGACATCACGAAAGGCCGCATTAGCCATCGCTGTCAGTCCTTCCTTCTCGACCTTCAGAATGGGTTTTCCTTCGAACTCACCAACCGAGACATAGTCCTTGGTCAGCAAATAATACTCTGTTTTGTCCTCACCGACTTGAAACATCGGTTCGTAATGGAATGGTGTCGTTGCCATAATTATGATCTCATTTGTTTTACAGTTTGTCGTCTATTCACGCGTTTCATTCAGGTATCGTGTACAGGAAATCATTGTATGGATACTTCTGCACATGAAGTTCCCTCACCTTATCATACATGATGACCTTAAGCTCTTCCATATTCAACTTTTGTCTGGCCGAAATGAAGATGCAATTGTTGTTCAGCTTAGCCATCCACGTTTGCCTCAGTTCATCCAATGTGACGTTTTCCCTCGTTTTGGGAGTCAGGTCGTCGGCATCCTTTTCCACCCAGGTATAAGCGTCTATTTTGTTAAACACAATCATCGATGGCTTTCCCGCGGCACCAAGGTCGGCAATGGTCTTGTCAACCACCTGTATCTGTTCCTCAAAGTCGGGGTGGGAGATGTCAACCACATGAATCAGGAAGTCGGCCTCACGCACCTCATCAAGCGTGGATTTGAACGAATCCACCAAATCTGTGGGCAATTTGCGTATGAAGCCCACCGTGTCGGAAAGCAGAAACGGCAGATTCCCGATGATGACTTTACGGACAGTCGTGTCGAGGGTGGCAAACAGCTTGTTCTCGGCAAACACCTCACTTTTGGCCAACAAGTTCATCAGCGTCGATTTGCCCACATTCGTATAGCCCACCAATGCCACCCGAATCATCCTGCCACGGTTCTTGCGCTGGGTGGATTTCTGCTTGTCGATCTCAGCCAGACGTTCCTTCAGCAACGACATACGGTTCAGGATGATACGGCGGTCCATTTCCAGCTGGGTTTCGCCTGGTCCGCGCAAGCCCACCGAGCCCTTTCCGCCTCCAGCGCCAGATCCGCCGCCCTGTCGTTCCAAGTGCGTCCATAGCCGTTGTAGCCGAGGCAGCATATACTTGTATTGTGCCAGTTCCACCTGCGTCTTGGCATTGGCGGTCTGGGCACGCATGGCAAAGATGTCGAGAATCAAGGAAGTCCGGTCAAGGATTTTCACCTTCAGCTCGCCCTCGACATTCCTGATTTGCTTGGCCGACAGTTCATCATCAAAAATCACCATACCGATCTCACGCCCGGCCTCATCCTCGTCATGGATGTAACTGGCTATTTCCTGAAGCTTGCCTGTGCCCACGTATGTCACGGAATTGGCCTGCGGCATCTTCTGCACGAAGCGCCTCACCACCTTAGCACCGGCCGTCTCGGCCAGAAACTCCAGCTCGTCCAGATATTCACTGGTTTTCCGTTCGTCCTGCTCCGGAGTTATCAAGCCCACCAGCACCGCCGTCTCAACCTTGGCTTCCGATATTACAAACTCTTTCATGCCGCGAAATTACGCTAACTTTGGCAAAAACACAAACATTTACATCAAAATCAGCCCCAATGGGGTCACTATGTATTAGTGCCTTCCCAATTCACTTTTCACTTCCGACCAATCAATGCCGTTTTCAACACGACATGTTCATGGCCGGTTTGGAATTGCAGAAGCTTCCTCGCATTGGTTTTGGATTTGCCGCAAGGATTGGAAAAGAAAGGGGCAGGAAGCCGCCATTTCCATGTGGAAATACCTGCTTCCTGCCCAACATGTCGGATATTGGAAAGAGTCAAGCCTTATTTGCCCGGCCAGCCTTCTTCCCAAATGAATTCGAATGCGAATCCGGTGTAATAGCCACTGCCACTTACCAAACCGAGCATTGAAGTGTAATAGTCATTGCCTTTGTTCACCAACGTACAGTAGCTTGCATATTTTGCCAGCCACACGAAGGTATATGCGCCCTTGTCAAGGTCGGCCACGGTTCCGCTCGACGAAGCCTTCCATGTGATGCTGGTGTCGGCTGGGTTATAGGTGAACTGCACGCCCGTATCGGTGGTAAATCCGTCCGGACCATATCCGTATGCCGCAATCCAAGGCTGCACGATGCGATACATGTTCGTGCCCTTTCCGTGCTCTATCTTCACGTTCTTGGCCACTTGGCCGTTCTCGTCCTCAGCGAAAGTATAGTCAATGAACGTACATGTGCCACCATTTTCCCACTCCAGTATCAGGGAAGCGGTAACCGTTGTCTCGCCGATGCAGCCAGGGCCTACTGTACTCTCGTCAAGAGCCAATTCGATGGAGACACTCTTGCCTGGCTCAATGGCGCCATTCAAGTTGATGGGAAGGTATGCGGTGTTATTCCCAGCCTCGAATGTAACGCTCGATGGGATGGAAAGACCCTGTATGCTGGCTTTTGATGTCACGTTTACGCTCACCGCCTCATTGGTCACGCCACGATACACAGGTACGTTGATGACGGGTGAGGATGCCGATGCAGACAATTCCAATTCAGAGAAGGTGAATGAGGCATTGATGCTGTCTGCCTGATAAATTGCGCCCTTGTTGTCTTGGTTGCAGGCCATGCAGAGACATGCCAGAAAAGAAACAAGAAGTATGTTCAGACTTTTCATATTTTTCATAACCATGCTATTGTTTTATGTTTTTTATTTGTCATCGGTTGGATTCTGGTCATTTTCGAGTGACATGTTCTCATTCCCATCAAATTCACTCTGCGGAATTGTCAGCACCCACATGTAGTTTTCAGGGTCATCGGTGGGGCGACCGGCCAAAAGAGCAGCTGCAGGCCATCCCATGGCTGATGTACGCTTGAATCCCTGTTTTAAGCGGCGGATGTCATATACACGACCCGCTTCACCCCACAGCTCGATACGACGCTGGACGAGGATTTCCTCCAACAGAGAGTTGGTCCATTCATCAGTGGTGGCACCCAGTTCAGCGCCTGTCTTGTTGCAAGTATATGCAGCATCGCGCTTGCTCATGAGAGCCATCAAGTCTGACTTTGCGGCTTCCTCTTCCGTTGCTCCCAATCGGCATTCTGCTTCTGCGGCAATCAGATACATTTCCTCAACACGCATCCAGATGTAGTCGCCCAGCCATGTTGCCAGATTAGAGAACTTGAACTTTTCCTGCTGCAGGTTGTTGTCGGCATCCCACCAGGCCTTACGGTCGTCGGTCGAAGAGATGCGGGAATAAAGCTCTGCGTTGATGCGCTTTTGGGCTGTCGATCCGTATTTGCCTGCGGAGGCATCCATGTGCGTGAAGAAACCGGCATACATGCCGCTCTGGTCGGCAATGACCTCGGCGCCCCACATCACGTTCTTGTGGCTTACGCTATTCACTCCGGCAAAGTCGGCCACCTTCGTGATCTTGGCCGATGTAGCCTCGATGGCGGCATGAGCGGCAGTCTTGGCGGTATTCCAGTCCTCCATGGTCAACGCGATGCGTGCCTGCAATCCCAGGGCCACGTCGTAGCCGATGTGGCTGATATGTTTTCTCGTCGTGCCATTCAGGTACGAAACAGCCTTACCCATGTCCTCGACAATCAGTTTATATACATCCTGAACGGTAGAACGGGGTTGTCCCTTGGTGGAAGCTGTTGTCGGTTCCTTATAGATGGGGCAGCAAAGCTCGTTTTCATGACCCTTGTAGGTGCGGGCAAAGCTCTGTGCCAGCATATAGTAGGAATAGGCGCGGATGGCGTATGCCTGTCCTAAGGCATAACCTCTTTCCAGGCTTGTTCCCTCCATGGTTTCCTCGGCAGCCAGGATGTAGTTGGCATTCGAGATCCATGTGTAGTAAGCGTTCCACAAGTCGTACGAGCGCCAGGTACTTGATGTGAAACGCGATTTCACATTATAGATGCAGTCATACCAGAACCAGCCGGAGCCTTGGGCTGCCATTACCATGTCCTCGCCCATGACATCAGCCATCAGATTGTAAGCAGAGATGCCAAAGCACTGGTGGGTGTTATCTGTTGTCGACCAACCGGCAGTGTACATCGAACGATAGATACCGTTCAGGGGAACCAAGGCTGCATTGCCATTCGCCATCAGGCTTGTGCCCGACATCGATGTTGTAGGCGAAGTTTCCAATTGTTCCTCGGAGCAGCCTGTCATCAACAAGCAGCCCATTGCGCCTACACAGAGTAATTTTATACTATTTTTCATTGTTATCCTATTTATTAATCAATTAGAAATTCACTTCCAAACCTACCGTGTATGTCTTATTAGGAGTATAAGTGTAGTCTGTACTACCACTGAAGCTATATTGGGGATCCATACCCTTCAAGTGAGTGAACAATGCGATGTTGTCGGCCGAACCGAACACGCGAATCGTGTTCAAGCCAATCTTGTGCATCCAATCCTTTGGCAGATAGTAACCCAAAGTGACATTCTTGATGGCGAAGTATGAAGCATCAATCAGGAAACGGTCCGTTGTTGCATAACTTCCCCCGATTTCAACGCGGGGAACATCCGTGATGTCGCCCGGCTTCTGCCAGCGGCGAAGTGCGTTGGAGCTCCAGTTGTTGTTGTTGTACATGTTGTTCATCGAAGCCGCATACAGCGAGTCATACACCTTGCCGCCAATCGAGTAAGTTGTCAGTACCGACAGGGTCAGGTCTTTCCAGCGGAAGTCGGTGCCGATGCTGCCATACAGGTCGGGGATGCGGCTGCCCAGATACCACTTGTGTTTGTTTGCCTCGCTATAATCGCTTGTAACGTATTCGGTACCTTCTATGCGCTGGCCTTCCTCGTCTTTCTCGTATGCCCAGTAGAGCTGTGCACCGGTTGCAGGATCGACACCGGCCGACTTGGCCATATAGAAAGTGTTCAGTTCCATGCCTTCCTTGATGATACGGACGCCACTGACAATTTCAGGAGATTCCTTGGTCAAGTGCAGCACCTTGTTCTTGGTGGTCGTACCCATCCAGCTCACGTTCCATTCGAAGTCCTTGTCGCGAAGCACCGTGCCCTTCAAGTCGATTTCGAAACCGGTGTTGCGCATGTCGCCTACGTTGGCATCGTAGCCGCTGAATCCAGTGGAAAGGGCCATCGGGTAGCTCAGCAGCATATCGACGGTCTTCTTGTTGTAATATTCGATAGAGAAAGTCAGACGATGGTCGAGTACAGTGCCTTCGATGCCGATGTTCAGATTCTGGCTCTTCTCCCAGGAAATGTCCTTGTTCTCAAGAGTGGAAACAAAACCACCAATCTGGTTGGCATTGGCATACGACAGACTGTAAAGGCTCTGCCATGCATAATAGGTGCCCAGGTTGTCATTACCCTGTTCGCCATAGCTGGCCTTGAACGACAGGTTGTCGATCCATTCGATGTCCTTCATGAATTTCTCTTCAGAGATACGCCAGTTTCCACCAAACGACCAGAATGTGCCCCAGCGGTTGTCCTTGTGGAAACGTGAGGAACCATCGCTACGCAGCGATGCTGACAGGTAGTAACGGTCGGCGAAGTTGTAATTGACACGCCCCAGCCACGATTCGATGCGGTAGTTGTTCGAATAGGAGTCGGCATCGTACAGGGTAGTACCCGGACGAAGTTCCAGAATGCCATCGACAAGGTTTGTCTTGCCGGCCGACAGATATTCATATTGATAAGCATAATACTCATGACCGGCCAGCACATCGAAATTATGACTTCCGAACGAACGGTTCCAGGTGAGCAGCTGGTTGAAGGTGTATGATTGCATGCGGGTGTTGTACTTCATCAGCAAACCACCAGCCGTACTCTGGTTGCCATGATACATGTTCATGTATTTCTTCTGGTTCTGTGTGCGATAGTCCACACCGAAGTTGGCCGAAAGTTTCAATCCTTTCAACACGCCATATTCGTCCTTGTCGCCACCCAGGGTCATGCCCGTACGGACGCTTGCCACATCGTTCTTCACGTCGGCAACGTCATCCAGCAAGCCACCCAATGGGTTGTAGTCGGTATATGAGCCCGGACGGCCACCCTCGCCATAATCGAGCTGACGCTTGCCAAACTCATCCAACACATCGTTGCCATTCAAATCCTTCAGATAGACAGGGAACAACGGTGAAACGAACTGTGCCGAATACCATACGTTCGATGTGGATGTGCCACTATAATCGGAGAAATTCTGACGCGACGACGAAAGCGAAGCGTTGAAGTTTGTACTGAACCAGTCGGTAACGGTGCTGTTGATGTTGGCCCTGCCATTGTAGCGCTGGAAACCCGTAGTTACCAGAATACCATCCTCATTCAGGTAGCCCAACGAGAACATGTACTTGGTCTTGGCCGTACCACCGCTGATCGACAGCTGATGCTCGTGGCGTTTGGCGTTGTTTCTCAGCAGTGCATCCATCCACTTTTCGTTCCATGCAGCCTTGGCATCTGCACGTACCGCGCCAGTGGTCGGGTCGATGATTTCATCCCATGAGTAGTTCTTGTAGGGATTATACTGCTCACCGCCCAATATGCCCGACAGATCCTCACGAGCCTGAGCCTCGGCATCTGCCCACGAATAACCATTCTTGAACACATAGCCGTTGCGGGCTGCTTCGTAGGTAAGCTGCACATAATCCTTACCATCCACCATGTCGTACTCATCGAGTGCGCGCGATGCCCATCCCAATGTGGAACGCCATGTCACATTCACCTTGCCTTCCTTACCCTGCTTCGTGGTGATCATCACGACACCATTGGCACCACGTGCTCCATACAAGGCACCTGCCGAAGCATCCTTCAGGACGGTCATCGACTCGATGTCGTTAGGATTGATGGAAGCCAGAGAGCCATCGTAAGGCATGCCATCGACCACATACAGTGGACTGCTGCTGGCATTGATGGAGCCATAGCCACGGATGTGGATGGATGGACTGGAGCCCGGCTGACCCGACGATGAGGTGGTCAGCACACCTGTGGTCTGACCCTCCAAACCCTGTGTGACACTGGTGATTGGGCGCAATTCCAACTTTTTGCCATCCACATTGGAAGCCGAACCTGTGAACGAAGATTTCTTGGCCGTACCGTAAGCCACCACCATCACCTCGTCAAGAGTCTCTGCATCCAAGGCAAGCAGCACTTTCATGACGCTCTTGAGAGGAAGTTCCTGTGTCTTCATGCCAATGTACGAAACAACCAGGCTTTTTGCCGTACTTGGCAAATCAGTCAACTTGAAATTACCGTCAAAATCGGTAATTGTTCCAATAGAAGTACCTTTCACCAGCACATTCGCACCGACAATAGGTTGACCATCCTCAGATGACGTGACCGTACCGGTCACCGTCTTCACCTGGGCGGTTGTCAAACCAACACCTATAAACAGGCAGGTTATCAGCAACATCAGTTTTCTTTTCATAATTCTCTCTTACTTAACTTATGGTTTTTCAATTAATAGTTTTCAATACATTACATATTTTGCAGACATGTCTCACCACGAAGGCTCACAAACAATGCGAAGACTTACAAAATGCGTGCAAAAAACACCAATCGCGTGCAAAGTTATTAAAAATTTTTAAATCTCACTATATTTTGCAAAAAAAATCAGCATTTCAACCATTTATTGATGATTTTCACATTCTACGCAAATGACACAAATTGACATTGGTTATCGTCCTGATCGGGTACCGTTCCAACAGAACTGTCTTTCGCCGACACATCCGCACCAACAACAGGCAGACCACCCTCTGATGACGTAACCGTGCCAGTCACCGCCTTCACCTGTCGCCTCGATGACTGGCTCTTCTTTGCAGTGTACATGTTATGTGTCGGTTGCCTCATGTTTGTGCGGTGAATGTGAGCGCAAAGTTACGGAATGCCTTTCGGAACTGCAAGGAGACGGCGCGAAAAAGTCCCTCGGCTCTCAGGGTCCCGGGTTCATGGTTGTAGTCGGGTGGTCTGGGGGGGGGTAGCAAGTCCTTCGTTTGCGCCGATGGATGCCATTGACGAACCACAAACACCGTTAAATGATGTTGAATCCACATGGCTGTCCTTGTTTGTATATTTATGTACAATAGTGTATATTGATGCAGATTTTGATGCAAGTGCACTTTTTTTCAGAAAGTGCATTTTGCACTTTTGCACTTTGCACTTTTCTGCATTATGCAAAAAGCGCAAATGTAAGAATCGTCTCAGCGAAGGGGTTTCCCGACGGGATTTTCGCCTCGGAGCGTTGCGGTTTTGCCTCGGAACGCCGGAAATTTGGGGGGCATTTCTTGAGGGGGGAGGTTTTGACACCTTATTAATAAAAATAATACTTTATATATATCAATAATAAGGAATCGCTCGCTGTACACTTTTGTGCATACACTAAGAAGCTGTTTAAATTTATT
>DCGR01000066.1 GCA_002315285.1 Bacteroides sp. UBA1773
AGCAAAATTACTAATAATCAATGAAATACACAATTTTTACGAGTTAAAAATACACGATAAATAGTTAAAAATTAACAACATAAACGCCATATCTCAGACCATGTAAAAGTAGATGATTTTGTTTCAAAAACTGTTACATCAAATTGAACAACCTATGATTATTATCAATGTTTATATTTATTTAACCATATTCGCATGGTTGTATATTGGATTTTCGGTTCTGATGGCGCTTCGCGCTGCCGCAGGCGCTCTGAAACAATCCGTGGGCAAGACAGGCGGGTGAGCAGCGACTGCTGACTTCGGCAGAGTGTTGCTCCACCATCGGCAGCATTGATGTGTTTGGATAAAAGTTGTTAAAAGGTCATGGCAGATGTTGCGCAAATGGGAAAATACGAATAAATTTGCAGCGTGAAAACTGAAATGCGTGAAAAAGTTTTCTGGAAAAGAACATGGATTGTAAAAGAAACAATTGTGCGGAAAATCGGATGGAACTGCGAGGAAAGGTCATGAGGACTGCTTCGGAGCTGTTCGTTGCCAACGGGATCAGATGTACCCGTATGGACGATATCGCTGTCTCGTTGTCGATTTCCAAGCGAACTCTTTATGAGCTTTTCAGCGACAAGGAAGATTTGCTTTTCGAGATAGTGAAACTCCACTATGAGCAAATGGAGGAGTTTGCACAAACTGTGGGCAAACAAACAGGTAGTGTGCTGGAAAAATTGTTCATTGTGTTGCAACACAACATGAATGACATGCATAAGGTGAGCAAAGGTTTCATGCAGGAACTACAGCGGTATCCGCGTGTTATTGAGTTCATGCGCGAGAAACAGAGCCATAAGGCGGTGTTTATCAAAAACTTCTATGAAGCAGGGGTAAGAGAGGAATTGTTTCTTGAAGAACTGAATTACGACATTGTAAGGGCTCAGCATGAATACATGCAGGGTTTTATGGATTTTGTGTTGCAGCGTGACCTGGACTTTGCAGAGGTCATCGAAACCATGATTTTCATTCATCTCCGTGGGATAGCGACGGAAAAAGGGAAAAGGATGTTGGATGCATTTTATGAAAGAATAAAATAAGGAAAAAACAATATTGGAAAATGAGAATGAAATGTTTGAATCTGTTGGCGCTGTCGTTGTGCCTGAGTGTAATCGCGAAGGCACAAGACACGTTGCGAATATCACTTCGTGATGCCATTGAAATTGCGTTGAGTGAGAACCCGACAATCAAGATTGCAGGACAGGAAATAGAGTTGAAGAAGACGGCCAACCGCGAATCGCAGTATGGCCTGCTGCCTGAGGTGAGTTTTGCGGGCACATACAGTCGTGTCATCGAGAAACAATCGTTTGCCATCAATGGTCAGGTGATGCGGGTTGGTATGCCCAACAGCACGTCGGGTGGTCTCAACGTGAGCCTTCCCGTGTTTGCTCCGACTTTGTGGCGGAGCATCAACCTGACGAAGAAGGATGTAGAGCTGGCTGTGGAAAAAAGTCGTGAGAGCCGTCTCGACATGATCAATCAGGTGACCCGTGCCTACTACAACCTAATTCTGTCGCAAGATAGCTATGACGTGTTGCAGCGTGGTTACAAGCAGTCTATCGACAACTACAATGTGATAGCTGCCAAGTTCGACCAAGGGTCGGTAAGCGAATACGACAAGATCAGTGCCGAGGTGCAGATGCGTAGCTACAAACCCAATGTGGTGGCAGCGGAAAACGCCGTTTCGTTGGCTGTGTTACAACTGAAGGTGTTGATGGGAATGGATGGCGATACTCCGATAAAGATAGATGACAACCTGAAGAATTATGAGCACGCAGTGTTTGTCAACGAGGCTCGCGATGCTTCCAATGACCTTTCGAACAGTACTTCCTTGCGCCAATTGGCGTTGAGCCACACAATGTTGGAGGAGACCATCAAAATGAAGAAGTCGAGTTTCATGCCTACGTTGGCAGCTTCGTTCCAATACATGTACACCAACATGTCGGAGGATTTGAGGATATTTCATTACAAATGGATTCCGTCTTCTACGGCAGGTCTGACATTGAGCATCCCATTGTTCAAGGGTAGCAACTTCACGCAACTGAAACAAGCGAAAATACAGTTGAAGGAGTTGGAACAGACCCAATTGAACACCAAGCGGCAACTGAACATGCAAGCACAGAGCTATCGGAACAACATGCAGTCGAGTACGGAGCAGGTGCTCAGCAACAAGGAAAACGTGAACCAGGCCGTAAAAGGAAGGGATATTGCCAGCAAACGCTATGAGGTGGGACGTGGCACCATATTGGAGCTGAACAACAGCGAGGTGTCGTTGACGCAGGCCGAACTGACGTATGTGCAGTCGGTATATGACTATCTGGTAGCGAAGGCCGACCTCGACAAGGTGTTGGGTGTGGAAGGTGATTATTTGGTAAAATAAAAAAAACTACATAGAATGAAAACAAGACAATTTATTGCACTGGCTTCCATTGTGCTGATGGCAAGCTCGTGTGGAAGCAAAAGCGAAAATGCCTCGACAACGCAGGAGGTGGAGATTCCGAAGGTAAAGGTGGCTCAGGTGGATAGCCGTGAAGTGGCTCAGGAAACCGAATATACGGCCAATGTGGAGGGCTATGCGAAGAACAACATTGCCCCTCAGGCCAACTTGCGAATCGTGAAGATCATGGCTGAAGTGGGCGACCGTGTGAATAAGGGGCAAATGCTTGTGCAACTGGATGGTGTCACGCTGAATCAGATGAAATTGGCTCTCGACAACCAACAGATAGAGTTTGATCGTGTGAATGAACTGTACAAGGTGGGTGGAGTAAGCAAAAGCGAATGGGACACATCCAAAATGAACCTGGAGGTGAAACAGACCCAGTATGACAATGCCCTTGAGAATGCCATGCTTCGTGCGCCTCTCAGTGGTGTGGTGACGGCACGCAATTACGATGTGGGTGACATGACGGGGCAGCAACCGGTGCTGGTCGTACAGCAGGATCAGCCCGTCAAGCTTGTCGTGAACGTTTCGGAGGAGAACTATCCTTTGCTGAAGAAGGGACAGAAGGTGGTGGTCAAGCTCGATACTTACGGCAGTGAGGAATTTGAGGGTGTCATCTCAATCGTCTATCCGGAGGCTGACGCAACCACACACACTTTGCCTGTGGAGGTCCAGATGAAGAATGCCGACCGGCGGGTGCGTCCGGGCATGTTCGCGCGGGTTACCATTTCGTATGGTGTGAAGAGTCGTGTCGTTGTGCCTGACCAGGCTGTAGTGAAACAGGTGGGAGCGGGTGACTATTATGTGTATGTGCTGAAGGGTGATGGAACTGTTTCCTACAATAAGGTCGAATTGGGACGTCGTTTCGAAAACGAATATGAAGTCCTCTCGGGTGTGGATAATGGCGCGACGGTTGTCGTAGCCGGCCAGAACAAACTGGTGGAGGGAACGAAAGTAGAAGTGATAGACTAACACACGTAAATAAGGAATTGTTATGAGTTTGTATGAAAGTGCGGTGAAACGCCCCATCATGACCAGCCTATGCTTCGTGGCTGTAATCATCTTCGGCGTATTCTCCTTGGCAAAACTGCCTATCGACTTGTACCCGGACATAGAAACCAATACCATCATGGTCATGACATACTATTCGGGAGCAAGTGCCGATGACATAGAAAACAACGTGTCGCGACCTATTGAAAATACACTGAACGCGGTAGAACACCTGAAGCATATCAGTTCTACTTCGCGCGAAAACGTATCGGTAATCACACTCGAATTCGAATTCGGCTACGACATCGATGTGATGACCAACAATGTGCGCGATAAATTGGACATGATCAGCAACCAGTTGCCCGATGGATGCAACACTCCTTATATCTTCAAGTTCTCGACCGACATGATTCCTATTTGTATCTTGTCGGTGACAGCGGACGAGAGTAAGGCGGCATTGTATAAAATCCTGGATGATAACGTAGCCAATCCATTGGCGCGTATCGACGGTGTAGGTACGGTGTCGATTGCCGGTGCTCCGAAACGTGAAATCAACATCTATATGGATCCGGTGAAGATGGAGGCTTTCAACATGTCGGTGGAGCAGGTGAGTGCTGCCATCACAGCCGAGAACAGGAACCTTTCGGGAGGCCAGTTCGATGTTGGCTCCAACACGTATAACGCACGTATTGAGGGCGAATTCTCGCATCCATCGCAGATGCTCAACATCATTGTGGGTATGAATGGAACGGCTCCCATCTATCTGCGTGATGTGGCACGTGTGGTCGATGGGTTGGAGGAACGTTCGCAGCGCACCTTTACCAATGGTGAGGAAGGTGCGATGATCATTATCCAGAAGCAGAGCGGTGCCAACTCGGTGGCCATTGCCAATGAGGTGCACGAGGCGTTGCCCCGCTTGCAGAAACAGTTGCCTCCCGACATCAAGTTGGGCATGATTGTGGACACTTCGGAAAACATCATCCAAACCGTCAACTCACTTGGCGAGACGGTGGCCTATGCCATGTTGTTCGTTGTGATTGTGGTGCTTGCATTCTTGGGACGCTGGAGAGCTACGGTCATCATTTGCATTACCATCCCGATGTCGTTGATCGCTTCATTCATCTACTTGTATGCTACAGGTGGTTCACTCAACATTGTGTCGCTTTCTTGCTTGAGCATCGCCATTGGTAATGTGGTGGATGATGCCATTGTGGTGCTTGAAAATGTGACCACACACATAGAACGTGGTGCAGATCCTAAGCAGGCGGCTATTCATGGCACCAATGAGGTAGCTATTTCCGTTATTGCTTCTACACTGACCATGATAGCTGTGTTCTTCCCGATGACCATGGCCACGGGCATGACAGGTGTACTCTTCAAACAGCTTGGATGGATGATGTGTATCATCATGACTGTATCGACCACCAGTGCGTTGAGTTTTACTCCAATGCTTTGTGCCGAGATGTTGAAACTGCAGAAAAAGCAAAATGCCTTGTTCAGGAAAATATATGGCCCAGTGGAACATGCACTCGACAAGTTGGATGATGCTTACGAGCATTTGATCAATTGGGCCGTACGTCATCGCAAAACCGTTATTTGGGGTTGTGTGTGCTTGTTTGCCGCTTCGCTCTTGTGTGCGTCGGCTATCAAGAGTGAGTTTTTCCCAGCCAACGATAATGCCCGAATCGGTGCGACCATCCAGCTTCCTGTGGGAAGCCGTGTGGAAAAGGCCAATGAAATTGCGGAACGTCTGACTTCCACTTGGAAACAGCGTTATGGCAGTGACCTGAATGTGGTGAATTATCGTGTAGGTCAGGCTGGAGAAGACGATACATTCTCGAGTATGAGCGATAATGGTAGCCATTTGATATCGTTCAATATGACCCTTGTGCCTTCCAATCAACGTGAAATTGGTTTGGCACGGGTGTGCGACGAAATGCGTGAGGATTGTAGGGCAATCCCGGAAATCGCCAAGTATCAGATCAACATGGGCGGTCAGCAAGCCGGAGGCGGCATGGGTGGACAAAGTGCAGCCACCTTCGAGATTTATGGCTACGACTTCGATGCCACCGACTGGGTGGCTCAGGCACTGGCTGATAGTTTCCGTCACACGAAAGGTGTTTCGGAAGTGGTCATTTCGCGTAGCGATTACCAACCAGAGTATCAGATTGATTTCGACCGTGAGAAATTGGCCATCCATGGGCTGAACCTAACCACTGCGGCAAGCTATGTGCGCAACAGAATCTATGGCTCAACTGCTTCGCAGTATCGTGAGGACGGTGAGGAATACGACATTCGCGTGCGCTACGAACCCGACAAGCGTATCAGCATCGATGACATTGAGCGCATGGTAATTTACAATGGCAAGGGTGAAGGCATTAGGGTGAAAGACATTGCGTCCATCACCATGCGCGACCTTCTGCCTTCGATTACACGTAAGGACCGTGAGCGTGTTGTGACCGTAACTGCCACCCTAATGGACGGTTATGCCATGAGTGAGGGCGTGGAAGCAGGAAACGCCATACTCGATAAGATGGAACTTCCAAGTGGCGTTTCTGTGCAAGTGGCAGGTGCGTATGAAGACCAAATGGATTCCAATCGCGAATTGGGTACACTGCTCATCCTGATTGTCATCATGGTGTTTATCGTGATGGCTGCTCAGTTCGAAAGTATGACCTATCCTTTCATTATCATGATATCTGTCCCGTTTGCCTTTAGTGGTGTTCTGTTGGCATTGTTCATGACGGGAGAAACCCTTAACGTGATGTCTATGTTGGGTGGCATCATGCTGGTAGGTATTGTGGTGAAGAATGGTATTGTGCTCATCGACTATACGCAGTTGATGCGTGAGCGTGGCATGGGCTTCATTCGCGCTTCGGTGGTGGCTGCCCGTAGCCGTTTGCGCCCGGTGCTTATGACGTCGCTGACCACCATTCTTGGTATGTTGCCTATGGCTATGAGTCATGGAGTCGGATCAGAAATGTGGCGTCCGATGGGTGTTGCCATTATCGGTGGTCTGACCTTGGGCACATTGATGACCTTGATCTATGTTCCTTCGATGTTCTGCATCTTTGGTGGGGTAGGTATTAAGCGTCAGCGCAAGAGTCTTGGCAGGAAACGCGAGTTGAACGCTTATTATCAAATACATAAGCATGAGATGACGAAGTCGGCAAAGAAATGAATCAGATAAGGTTTTGTGCCTAAAGAAAGAGAAAGTAAGTTTATAAAAATGTGTTTTGACAGATGAAATCCGTAATGATAACCTACGATCAAGCGTTTCAGGAACGTATCGTAGAAACGCTTACATACGCCAATTGCCGTGGATTCAGTTGTTGGCCTCAAGTGCAGGGACGTGGAACGAAGACGGGAGATCCGCACTATGGCTCTCATGCGTGGCCTTCGATGTGTTCCGCTGTGATGACAGTCGTACCCGATGAGAGGGTTGAGCCCTTGTTGGCACGTCTGAAAGCCCTTGACGAGGAAAGCCCGATGTTGGGTCTGCGGGCTTTTGTGTGGAACATAGAGCAGACTATCTGATAATTTTGCGGTGGGTTGGTTGACCGGCCGCAGTAATTGAAGCCTCCTTGCTTATAATCCGAAACAATTTCAGTAAAAACTGTTTCGGATTATCTGTATTCTGAGGGAAAAGCATTAATTTTGCCAAGGTTTTGAACAGAAGATAAAAAACGATGAATACATTATTCGACAAGATTTGGGACGCACATATCGTACAATGTGTGAACGATGGTCCTACGCAACTTTACATTGACCGTTTGTATTGCCATGAGGTGACTTCACCCCAGGCGTTCGAAGGAATGCGGGCACGTGGCTTGCAGTGTTTCCGTCCGAAACAGATTTATTGTATGCCCGATCACAACACGCCTACCCACGATCAGGATAAGCCGATAGCCGATGCCGTGTCGCGTATGCAAGTCGATACGTTGGCACGGAATGCACGTGATTTCGGTGTGAACTATTTTGGCATGATGGATGCAAAGAACGGTATTATCCATGTAGTCGGTCCTGAGAGGGGATTGACACTTCCTGGAATGACGATTGTGTGTGGCGATTCCCATACTTCCACCCATGGCGCGATGGGTGCGGTGGCGTTTGGCATTGGTACGAGTGAGGTGGAAATGGTGTTGGCTTCGCAGTGTATTCTGCAGGCACGCCCCAAGACCATGCGCATCACCATTGATGGAACGCTCGGAAAGGGTGTCACAGCCAAGGATGTGGCTCTTTATATGATGATGCGGATGACCACATCGGGTGCCACAGGATATTTTGTGGAATATGCGGGTGAGGTGGTGCGCAATCTGACCATGGAGGGACGCCTCACACTTTGTAATCTTAGTATCGAAATGGGTGCGCGAGGTGGCATGGTGGCTCCGGATGAAACGACTTTTGCTTACTTGAAAGGACGTGAATATGCTCCAAAGGGAGAAGATTGGGAAAGGGCTGTGGCTTACTGGATGACATTGAAGAGCGATGACGATGCCGTATTCGACAAGGAAATCCATTACGATGCGGCAGATATCCAACCAATGATAACTTACGGAACCAATCCGGGTATGGGCATGGCGATAACTGACAGCATACCACAGGGTGATGGCAGTGCCTCGTTTGAAAAGGCCCTTGGTTATATGGGATTGCAGTCGGGCGAATGTTTGTTGGGCAAAAAGGTCGATTACGTTTTCTTGGGAGCATGTACCAACGGACGTATTGAGGACTTCCGTGCATTCGCATCATTGGTGAAAGGTCGTCAGAAAGCTCCGGATGTTACGGCTTGGCTTGTTCCAGGTTCGTGGATGGTCGATGCTCAGATCCGTCAGGAAGGACTTGACAAGGTGCTGGCTGAAGCTGGATTTGAAATTCGTCAACCGGGATGTTCGGCTTGCCTGGCCATGAATGATGATAAGATTCCTGCAGGAAAATATGCCGTATCGACGAGTAATCGTAATTTCGAGGGACGTCAGGGACCTGGTTCGCGCACGCTGTTGGCGAGTCCGCTTACGGCTGCCGCAGCCGCTGTTACGGGTGTGGTGACTGATCCCCGTACACTTCTTTAGGAAATTGTAAAGTGTTATTTCGTTTTCACAATTAGCAAAACTACAAATCAATGAAACAAAAATTCGACATCATAACAAGTACGTGTGTGCCCCTTCCTCTTGAGAATGTGGATACCGATCAGATTATTCCGGCTCGCTTCATGAAAGCGACCACACGTGAGGAAAAGTTTTTTGGCGACAACCTTTTCCACGATTGGCGTTACAAGGCCGATGGCTCTTTCAATCAGGATTTTGTGCTGAACAATCCGATTTATGGAGGACAGATATTGGTGGCTGGAAAGAACTTCGGTTCGGGAAGTAGTCGCGAACATGCGGCTTGGGCCATCGCAGGCTACGGATTCAGGGTGGTGATAAGCAGCTTTTTTGCCGACATACACAAAAACAATGAGCTCAACAACTTTGTGCTGCCTGTAGTGGTAAGCGAATCGTTCCTGAAGGAGTTGTTCGACTGTATTGCTGCCAACCCATCCATGCTGGTGGAGGTGAACCTGCCTTTACAGACCGTTACGAACAAGGCCACCGGAAAGAGTGAGCGTTTTGAGATAAATGCCTATAAGAAGCATTGTCTGATGAATGGATTGGACGATATTGATTTCCTGATCGAAAACAAACAAAAGATAGAAGAATATGAAGCTGAGAATTGCCGTTTTGCCCGGTGATGGCATCGGACCGGAAATTTCTGCCGTTGGGGTGGATGTGATGAAAGCAGTATGCCATAAGTTTGGACATGAGGTGAGTTATGAATATGCAATTTGTGGAGCTGATGCAATTGATAAGGTAGGCGACCCATTTCCAGAAGATACCTTCCAGACATGTATGGTTGCCGATGCGGTACTTTTTTCGGCTGTGGGTGATCCGAAGTTCGACAACGATCCCACGGCCAAGGTTCGGCCGGAGCAAGGATTGTTGGCCATGCGTAAGAAATTGGGACTGTTTGCCAACATTCGTCCGGTGCAGACATTCAAATGCCTGCTTCACAAGTCGCCGTTGCGTCGCGAGCTGGTAGAGGATGCCGATTTCATTTGCATTCGCGAATTGACTGGTGGCATGTATTTTGGTGAGAAATACCAGGATAACGACAAGGCTTTTGATACGAATTATTACACACGACCCGAGATTGAGCGCATCCTGAAAGTGGGTTATGAATATGCAATGAAGCGCCACAAGCATCTTACAGTGGTAGATAAGGCCAATGTGCTGGCATCAAGTCGTCTGTGGCGTCAGATTGCCCAGGAAATGGCTCCTCTTTACCCAGAGGTGACTACCGATTACATGTATGTGGATAATGCTGCCATGCGTATGATACAAGAACCCAAGTTCTTCGATGTGATGGTGACAGAGAATACGTTCGGCGACATTCTCACCGATGAGGGTTCTTGCATCAGTGGTTCTATGGGTTTGCTCCCTTCGGCCAGTTTGGGTGAACACACACCAGTTTTCGAACCCATCCATGGCTCGTGGCCTCAGGCCAAGGGCTTGAACATTGCCAATCCTTTGGCTCAGATTCTGAGTGTGGCCATGTTGCTCGAATACTTTGGATTGCAAGCGGAGGGCGCGTTGGTGCGTGAGGCAGTGAGCGCATCACTCGATGCAAACGTCCGGACTCCTGAAATACAAGTGGAAGGTGGGGCGAAGTATGGTACCAAGGAGGTTGGACAATGGATAGTTGATTATATCAACCAGAAATAAGCATACTGACATGAGGAAAATGAAATCCACCCTTTTAGCTGGGATGCTGGCTGCCATAGCTTGCCTCTCTCTTGGGTCTTGCCAGTCTTCCTCCACACCGGCAGTGTCAACTCTGGATGACAATCAACTGATAGGGATCATTGAGGACATTCCTACAGTCCAGGCATTCTTGAAAGATTCTATCCCTGGTGCAGACTTGCAGCGTATCATCAATGCAGGAGTCAATGCACCCAGTGCACTGAATAAACAACCTTGGCATTTTACGGTCATCACCCATTCCGGCACCATCGAACAGTTGGCTTTGGCGCAGAAGGAGTCGATGAGGAACATGAAATTTCCTCCTATGCCGAAGAATGCTGGCAAGGATGCTGGCGAGAAACCGAAGATTCCCACAGGCAATGGCCCTCGTGCCGCATTGGGCGATTCTCCCGTGGTGGTAGTGGTTTCGTGCGTGCCAGGCAGCGAACTGGACGCTGGATTGGCGTGCCAGAACATGAGTGCCATGGCCAACTTGCTGGGGTACGGCACCAAGATTGCCAGCTCGGTGAAAATGTTGTTCGATGGAGACAGGAAAGACGAATACTACGCAATGCTCCAGGTGCCAGAGGACCAGAGTGTTGTCATGGTTTTGATGATTGGCAAAACCAATACGGAAGTGTACGATGCGATGACATCAGCAACACCACGAAAACCTGAATCTCAAGTTGTTACATTGTTGAGATAAGTTTTCGAATATGTGCGGTGTCGCGTGTGAAAAGCGATTATTTCCTGACCAAATCATAAAGCAGCTGTAAGGGTTGCTTTTTTTTGTCGCGTAGGAGTATGTGCAGATGTCCGTCGGTACAGTCGGTAGTGCTGAAACTGAAGGAAGATGTCTCTTTTACGACCGTTTGTATGGTTTCGCGTGTGCTTGCATCCTTGTATTCCATTTTCAGGTAATTGGGATGTTGGGCAAACTCATTCTCTAAGGCTATGCTGTTGTAGGCTATGAGGAAACGTGCGCCCTTTGCTTCTGTTGCCCAGGGCTTGTTTTGCAAGGAGGTTCCATAATGCCGGTTGATGTTGGTGGCTTGTGTACGGTCGTTGGTGTCGTAAAAGAGGTTGTCTTTGACGCCAAACCAGCGGTACGTGCCATCAGAAAAGAAACGGTATTGTTGTGGGCCCTCATCGGTCAGTTCCATGGCTCCACCAGTCAGTGCCAATAGTGGGCGAAGGTCTTCGAACATCTGCAGGAAATCGGCATTGCTTACTTCGGCATACCTCATTGAGTGGTCGTTGGCAAATGAGAGGGTGCCATTGGCTACGTCACCTTTAAAGGCATCAATGATCTGTCGTATGTTGATACCTATCAATTGTTCCGCTCCACGGAACAATTGGCTTCGACAAAGCAAATCATATAATCCGTCGCTTTGTACGCGTGTGCCAAACCACCGTTGTGTGTTTGCGGGGAATAGGTCGAGAAGATTGCCCTCCATAGGTTCCAGACAGTTTTTCACCAACGTGAAGAATTCGCTTACCTCATCGTTCTCGTTCAGCAATGTAAAGTCGGCTTTCAGCTCGCCTGGACTGAAATATCCTTTCATGAAATAGCGGGCTTTGTCCCAAGGAATCTTGTCGCCTTGAAGGTTTTTCATCACAAAATCCACCGGTAGCGCGTTCAGCCCAAACCATCCCCGCATGTCGCAATCCGTTTCTGTGGTCAGACGTTTGTAGGTCTCTGTGGTCATGAAACTGTTGTCGGGCTGCTGACGTAGCATCATCTGCACCGTACCTTCAATCGTGTCAGCGCTACCATTGTTGTTTTTCAACACGACCAGAGTGCCTTCATTGAAAGCCAGTAGCGTGTTGTCGTTCAGCCTCATCCAGTTGCAACTCTCATCTTGCTTCAGGCGGTCATCGTATTCAAGTTTTAGGAATTGTTTGAATAAGAAGCTGCTATTAAGTTGGGCCACAATACCGGTCATTGTGGATTGGGGCATGGCAAAGATGAAGATAGGGGCATCAGTAGCCAATCCCCATTCGTTGGGCAGTGTGTTGGCTTCAATGGTCACGACGGCAGCGGCTTCGCGTGGAATGGCGGCTGCATAATCGTTGGAATGAGAACATCCTGGCAAGGTAATTGCAATGATGAGAAACAATAGAACGTGTTTCATGATTGATATTTTAAGTTAATAATGTGTGTGGCTACCAGTGCGGCTGTTTCAGTGCGCAGTCGGCTTTCTCCAAGGCTGATGGGCTTGAATCCGTTTTCAAGGGCAAGAGCCACTTCCTCGATGCTGAAGTCACCCTCAGGACCTATCAGGACTAAAGTCCTGTTGCTGTAGTCCGTAATGTCCTTTAGGTGTCGCCTTTCTCCCTCATTGCAGTGGGCAATGTATTTGTCGCCGTCAAACGGCAATCGCACGAATTTCTGAAACTCTGTCATGTCGTTAAGTTTGGGTTTTACTGCCTTTAGCGACTGTTTCATGGCCGACACAAGTATCTTGTCTATACGCTCAGTCTTGATGACACGTCGTTCGGAATATCGGCAATTGAGAAAGGTCAGTTCGTCCAACCCTATTTCGGTCGCTTTCTCGGCAAACCATTCTATGCGGTCAAGGTTTTTTGTCGGAGCCATGGCGATGTGTATGTAGCCATTCCATGGCTTTTGCCATGGCGTGGAGTTTTGTATGGCAACTTGACAGCGTTTGTTGGTCGCGGCTGAAATCGTGGCTTGATGTAGATTTCCCATTCCATCGGTCAAGGTCAGTTCATCACCCACGCCCAGTCGTAACACACGCAATGCGTGAGCAGCTTCTTCTTCGGGCAATTCGTTGCTTTTATTAATGTCAGGGGTGTAAAACAAGTGCATTAGGGTACCTTATTTTTTGTTATATTTGAAGAAGAAAATGAACAGGATGGTGATTGTCAGTGCATACAGCGCAAATATATACCAAGCATTGGTCCAACCTTCCAGTTTGGTGAGTGCATCATTGCTCGAATATACAAGTCTGTTTACGACCACTTGGGCTCCCAGCATGCCGATGGTTGCGCCAAATCCGTTGGTCATCATCATATAGATGCCTTGGGCACTGCTCCGGACACTTTCGCCAGTGTTTTTTTCTATAAATAAGGTGCCACTGATATTGAAAAAATCAAAAGCTACGCCATAGACCATCATGCTTAGGATGAACATCCATAGTCCGTTGCCAGGATCGCCTAATGCGAACAAGGCAAATCGAAGCACCCATGCTATCATGGCTATGATGATAACCCACTTGATGCCATAGCGCCGCAGGAAGAAGGGTATGAGCAGGATGCAAAACATTTCGCTCATCTGTGAAAGTGATATGAGTATGTTGGTATGGCTCAATACGAAACTGTCGGCGTATGCTTCAATTCCGTTGAATGCTGTCGATATGAAAGTGTTGGCATATCCGTTGGTGATTTGTAGGTTGATGCCAATCAGAATGCTGAAGATGAAGAATGTCCGCAGTTGCTTGTCGCGGAAGAGTGAAAAGCTGTCGATGCCCAGTGCATTTGCCAGTGTCTTCTTCGAAGTGTTGCCCATAACCGGGCAAGCGGGAAGGGTAAGCGCAAAGGCCGCCAACAAGAATCCCCAAATGGCACTTACGAAAAACTGTCGTGAATCGTGTTGGAATCCTAATAAGTCAACCATCCACATGGAGCAGATGAAACCGAATGTGCCAAACATCCTGATGGAAGGAAACACTTTTACAGGCTCCAATTTCTCGATTCTCAGTGCATTGTATGATACGGAATAGCCTAACGCTATTGACGGCATGAAAAAGGCCACGCTAAGTACATAAACGGGAAATAGCTGTTCAAACCGAATCTCACTCCCTTGCGTCATTCCCATCCATGCTGTCATGCACATGAATATGGCCGACAAGACTTGACAGATGCTTAGCAGTTTCTGGGCAGCCATATACCTGTCGGCTATGACACCCATTAGGGCTGGCATGAAGAGCGACACAAATCCTTGTGCCGAATAGAACCAGCCAATGTTTTCTCCCATTCCTGCTCGGTGCAGATACGAACCCATACTGGTAAGGTAGGCTCCCCATACGGCAAAAAGCAGAAAGTTCAGTAACGATAATCTTAATCTGATGTTCATTTGCATGATGGCATTGCTAAAATTGTTTCTTGTCCGGAATAAAAAAAGGGCTCCGCTGAGCCCAAAATTGTTAACCTTAAATCTAATACTATGAAAAACACATTGCAAAGGTATATGTTTTTTCTTTCCCTGCAAAGAAATATGTCAAAAAAGGATGCGTTGTAACATTTTTTAAGTTTTTTGTTCGATGCTCTACGATTTTGGACTTTTTTTAATCGTTTTTTTGTATATTCGCACATTCAAACTTTTTTAGAACATCAAGAATGAAAAAACAATTAACGATGAAACTTCTTTCTTTAGCCATCTTAATGATGCTCACTGTGAGTACCTTACAAGCTCAAACCTCCGTCTCTTCCGCTGAGGCGCCCAAAATGTGGAGCGGTAAGAAGTGGACTCCTTTTGGTGATTCGCTCACCGAACGAAACTTACGCACGTCAAAGGCTTACCATGATTACATTGCGGACTTTACTGGCATCAGTATCCAGAATTGTGGCCGAAGTGGTACGGGCTATATGCGTAGTCATAACGCAGGTGGCGCTTTTTTCCAACGGGTTGGCACCATCGATTCTTCTACCGATGTGATTACCATCTTTGGTAGTGGCAATGATCTGAACACGCCCAAGCTTGGTGATTTTGCCTCATTCGAGGAGGCGTTGGGTCAGGTTACCGATAACGACACTACGACGCTTTGCGGCTGTATCAATCACACCATTACGCTCATACAGCAGCGATTCCCTCTTATTCCGTTAGGCATTATCACTCCTACGCCTTGGGTACGCTCCGAACCATCGGATCCTGGCAACAAAATGGAGAAATATGTGGCGGCCCTCATCGGAATATGCAAGTTGCGTGGCGTGCCCTGTCTCGATCTCTACCATTGCTCCAATCTCCATCCCTCGCAGGCCTCTTTCCGCGAGATTGCCTATTCGAAGGATGAAGGAAATGGCGTGCATCCCGATGAAACCGGACATCGCATTATTGCACCTCGCATCAAGCAGTTCCTCGAGAGCCTGATAATGTTCTGATGTCCGACGTGATATGTGTTCCGTGCGTATGGATTTTTGAATGCGTGGAAAGTTGACAAAGAAATAAACAATAAAAAATTAGAAAAACATGTTGAAACACTTTTTGTATTGTGGAATGTTGCTCATCGCTTTCTCGTTGAGCATGAACACCGCTTTTGCTGCTCCTCAGGCTGGTGGCCAGCAGTCGGACCGTGAGTATTGGGTCGAACAGCTTGTTCGGATTGTAGAACCCATCTATGTGAACCTCAGTCAGAACACTTTGCGCAAGAACATGCCAGTCGAAACCAACGACGGCTACAATGTTCCTGGCAACGACCGTAAGGAGGTGACTCATCTTGAGGCTTTGGGACGTTCGTTCTGTGGTATTGCTCCTTGGCTCAATTTGGGAGCCGATGATACTCCTGAAGGGAAAATTCGTGCTCGCATGATTGACTTGGTCGTGAAGGGTATTACCAATGCGGTAAATCCTGATTCGCCAGATTATCTGCGTTTCGATGGTCCTGGCGGTCAGCCTTTGGTCGATGCGGCCTTCTTTGCACAAGGCCTGTTGCGTGCCAAGGATGTCATTTGGCCCGCGCTCGACGAGGTCACCAAACAACGTATTGTGAAGGAGTTCAAGGCTTCTCGCAAGATTCGCCCGGGCGAAAACAACTGGTTGCTGTTTTCTGCCACTGTGGAGGCTGCCCTTCTTGAGTTTACCGGAGAGTATGAGGCCGGACCGATTGATTATGCCTTTACAAAACACAAAGAGTGGTACAAGGGTGATGGCTGGTATGGCGATGGCAAGAACTTCCATCTCGACTATTACAACAGCTATGTCATTCAGCCAATGCTCACTGATGTCAGTGCTGTGTTGAAGAAGCACAACAAACCTTGGGGCGATTTCTATGAGGTTGAACTTCCTCGCCTGATTCGTTTTGCTGTGCAGCAGGAAAAGCTGATTTCGCCCGAAGGTACGTATCCCATTTTGGGCCGTTCCAGCGGTTATCGTTTTGGATCTTTCCAGGTACTTTCTCAGGTAAGCCTTATGCAGTTGCTCCCCAACGACATCAATCCTGCTCAGGTGCGTTGTGCGCTTACCTCAGTCATGAAGCGTCAGCTTGCCGACGAGACTTTCGACAAGGATGGTTGGCTCACTCTGGGTTGGTGTGGCCATCAGCCGGGCATTGCCGACAATTACGTTTCTACGGGTAGTGCCTATCTATGCACCTTCATCTATCTGCCGCTTGGTTTGCCTGCCGACAACCCGTTCTGGTCGGCTCCGGCAGCACAGTGGTCGTCACAAAAGGCTTGGAGCGGACAGCCCATCAAGGCCGACCATGCCATCAATAAATAAATCGGTGTGAATCCCTACTGTAGGCTGTAATTTGGCTCACATCCAATTACAGCCTATCGACATATACAATGTTCGAATGAAAGTGAAATCCTTATCGAAAAACGCATCTGTTGTGAGCCTGTGTATTTGTATGACCTTATTGTCGTTGCTTTCTTTTCACCTTGAAGCTTCTGCTCACAACATCATACCCCAACCCAATAAGGTCGTGGAAACTGGCGGTACCTATCGTCTGGAGAGATTAAACTTTTTTGTGCAGGACAGTAGCCGTAAGGCCTGCCTCACCGAAATGCTTCGCCTGAAGTTGCAAACACCCACGGGCCTGTTGCTTCGCGAAGTGCCTAAAGAACAGGCCAACCTGCTGTTTCTTACCGACACTTCACTGCTTGGCGATGCCTACACGTTGCAAGTGGATGCCAATGGCATAGAAGTGAGGAGCTCATCGTATGGTGGGCAGTTCTATGCGCTCCAGACCTTGCTTCAGTTGCTTCCTCCACAGGTAAAAAGCAATCATAAAGTCGGGGACGTGGAATGGACAATACCTTGCATTAAGATTGACGATGCGCCTCGTTTCGGTTGGCGGGGTGTCATGCTCGATGTGTCGCGCCATTGGTTCACCAAGGATGAGGTGATGCGTTTCATCGATGAGGCTGCCGAATACAAGTTCAATATTTTCCACTGGCATCTTACCGACGATCAAGGATGGCGTGTACAGATCGATTCCTTCCCATTGCTTACCGAAAAAGGCTCCAAACGTGCTTTCCGCGTGGGCGATTGGTGGAGTTATGATTCCCAGCAGCCAGGCGAAGAAGCCACATACGGTGGTTATTACACCAAGAACGACATTCGCGAGGTGATAGCATACGCAGCCAAGCGAAACGTGTCCATCATGCCTGAGGTGGATGTGCCGGGTCATAGTCAGGCCACGTTGGTGTGCTACCCGGAGTTGGCTTGCATGAACGCACCTAAGTATGTCAACGTGGGGAATAAGTTCTATGGTATTGAGGAAAACTCGCTTTGTGCCGGTTCGCCTGCTACCTATGATTTTTTGGAAAAGGTGTATGCCGAGATAGCCGAGTTGTTTCCTTTCGATTATGTGCATGTGGGGGGCGATGAGTGCTACAAGGGATTCTGGGAGAAATGCCCCAAGTGCCAGCAGACCATGAAGGCTGAGAAGCTGTCCGATGTCAATGAACTGCAGAGCTATCTCATCAGGCGTGTTGAGCGCATGTTGCATCAACATGGCAAGAAACTGGTGGGGTGGGACGAAATTTTGGAAGGTGGGCTGGCCGATGATGCCACTGTCATGTCGTGGAGAGGCACAAAAGGCGGTATTGCTGCTGCTAAGGCCGGACATCCTGTCATCATGACTCCCAACACTCATTGCTATCTCGACCTCTATCAAGGTGAGCCTTCGGTGGAGCCGAACACCTATTCCATGCTTCGTATCAGTTCATGCTACAACTGGAGTCCTGTCCCCGAGGGCATAGATGCATCCCTTGTGCTGGGCATTCAAGGCAATCTTTGGACAGAATCGGTGCCTACTTTCCGTCATGCTGAATACATGACGTGGCCACGCGGATGGGCACTTGCCGAAATGGCGTGGAGCAGCAACGAGAACAAGGATTGGATGGACTTCGTACGCCGCATGGAGTGTCACTTCACGCGTGCCAGACAAGCCGATATCAATTATTCGTCACACAGCGTGTATAACCCTATTCTCTCTGCTTGGAAAGACGGTGCTTCCACGCGCATTGAGTTGAAAAGCGAGATACCCGACGTGGATTTCTATTATACTTTCGATAACACCAATCCCGACCTGCATTCGCTTCGTTACACCCAACTGCTTTCGGTTCCCAAAAATGCCACTCGGCTCAAGGTGCGTGGCTATCGGAATGGAAAGCTCGTGGGCGACCTTGTGGAGTACGAAATTTCCAAATTGAAACTCCAATAGATGGCTTCCTGTTGCCTGTGTCCTGCCATTGACAGAGCATAAGTTGCCCATCGGCTTGCTCTGCTCATGGCTCGCCCTATCTCTAACACAAAAGATGGCATCCTCGGACGATTCTACTATCTCAGGATGCCATCATTTTTTTTATCCTTGTGCTTTTATTTGTCTGTGACTATCTCGCTCAGTTTTATTTTCTGGAACACAAGGTCGGCACCACTGCCCTCATAGAGTATGCAGAGCTCATCGCTCCACACCGCCATGCACGAATAACCTGCGCCTTGGTTGGCATCAAACTCTATCCAGTAGTCTTGTGGCCAGGTGTTGCCATCGTCGCGACTTACCTTCAAGGTATGGCTCACACGCTTGTGGGTGTGGTTGGGATTGAAGAAGTACACTATGCCCTGATGCTTGATGAGTGATGCCTGGCAGGCAGGTTCGATGAGTGCTGAGCGCGAGGTTGCATGTTCTGTCCAGGTGGCTCCAAGGTCGGAACTTACGGCTATGGCGCGTCCGTTCCCTTCCGTCTTTCCTCGGTTGCTTCGTTCGCGTGCATTGAGCATCAGCGAACCGTCAGCACGTTGTATCACCATGTTCTCGTTGGAGTTGGTGGTAGCCACGTTGCCAGCTTTCCAGGTATTGCCATGGTCACGGCTATATACGATGGTTGTTACTTGAAGCCCCGTCTCGTCGCGTCCTTCGGCTGGGATCACCAGTGTGCCGTCGGCAAGGGTGATGCCGGCACCCGGTGCAGGAGCCATGAGCCACCATGGCTCTGGTTTCACGTCGCGGGTCAGGTTGCGTGGCTCGCTCCAGGTAAGTCCGTCGTCCGAACTTTCCACCATCAGAAACTGGCTGCTCTGCCTCACGTCATAGCCGGGTTGCGATCCATGCTCGCGCCATTGGTGGTTCCATGCGGTCGATTCTTCGGTGAGTCCTTCCACCCACTTGCCTGTCGTCGGGTCCATGATGCCATGCATCCACACTCCGCAAATGTAGAGTTTGCCAGTGGTGGTGTCGCAGGTCACGGATCCATCGCTCACGCCATTGTATTTCTGTGGCAGTCCGCCCCATTCGCCCATGTCGATGGCCGTCATCATGGGGCTCCATGTCCGTCCGCCATCGGTGCTGCGGTTGTAGCAGATGTCGATGTCGCCCTGCAGGTCGTCGCGTTGGTTGCGGCGGGCGTCATACATGGCAATGAGTGTGCCTCGCGGGGTGACGGTGAGCCCCGGGATGCGCGTGGTATGTACTCCGTCCTGCCCATGTTGACGCAAGGCTATGCCTACACGCAGCTGGGGCAGTTGTGAGCAGTCAGCTGTTGCCGTGCCTTCGGTTGTGCTCACTTGCAGGGCACTGATGCTTATCTTGTTGAGAAGTTCGATGGTGTCGGCCAGTTGCAGACACACCTCCAATCGGAGTGTGTCGGTCAGGGTGATGTGAAGTGAACAGTCTATGGTGGCTTCTATGCCCTGTAGGTCGAGACGTGCGCTCGACAGTGTCCGGCCTTCCTGCATGATGTCGAGTGAGGTGAAGTCGGACAGGTTGTGGGTGGCCTTGAGCGACAGGCTGAGTCCGCTGATGCGTTGCTCCGTGGAGGTCTGGTTGACTACCGACACCACTGCCACCTGGTTCGTTGGCTTCAGCGAAAGGATGGGCACGTTGTCGGCCATGATGCTGGCCCTCACGTTTTTGTTGGTGTGGCTGCAGCTTGCCAGGAATGTGGCGGCAAGCAGAGTGGCGGACAAGAGTGAACTGACTTTCATGTGCTTGTGGGTGTTGAGTGCTTATTCGTCAAAACAGGTAGAACTCCGGGCGTGGACCGATTTCCTTGAATGGGATGGCAGGAATGCCATATTCTTTCAGCACTTCCGGCTGCAGGAAATGACTCAACGGCTGTTCCGACTGCTGGATGAGGGTGTTGTCGGTACTGATGAATCCTTTTTCGCCGTTCATAATGAATTTTTGGTAATTGACGACAAGGTTTCGTGTCAGGTAGTTGCGGTTGCGTGCCGAGGCTGGGGCTTCGCGTAGTTCTGGGTATTTCGACAGGTAGATGTCGCTGAAACAGTTCACTTCCTCGAGTTTCTTCAAGTGGTCAGGACGGTTGTACTTGCTTTCCCAGTTGCTGTCGCTCCACACGTTGCAGCTTGCTGCAGCCTGACATCCATAGATTACGTTGCCTTCGATGGTGATGTCCTTTCCTCCGTTGATTTGTACTGCACCGAAATGTCCGCCACCGCAATTCTCAAAAATGTTGCCTGTGACCGAATGCCCGGAGATGATGTCGTCGAAACGTACGCCTGCAGCTCCGGCAAACGAGCCACCCACAATGTTGCGCCAGTGGTTGTGATAGATGTTGAGGCGTCGGTATGAGAAGTCGAAGAAGGTGTCGATGCCGCCTTGGTCGTCGCTTTCGTTCACCACTTCGAAACATTGGTTGTAGCCCACATTGATGTCGTTGCCTTCCAGTCGCATGGCCGACGATGAGGAGTTCTGGAAGCGGTTGTGCATGATGTCGATGCCGGCTCCGTGGAAATGTACGGCAGGTTCGTAAGTGCGTTTGTAGAGCGAGAAGTTGCACACTACATTGTCGCTGATTACGAATCCTGATGGCTCAAGGGTGGTGCGGTTGCCACCTCTGGCTTGGATTCCTCCACAGCCCAGCTCGGTGAGCTGGCATCCTGTGATGCGATGGCCGGTTCCATCGTTCAGGGTGATGGCATTGTCGCCCAAGCAAGTCAGCCGACAGTTTTCAATGGTCACGCCCTCGCCTCCGTTTACTACGATGCCTTTGTTGCGGACACCACGGATGGTGAGGTTGCGCAGGGTGACCTGCTTGCAGTTGCGTAGGGTGATGGCTGTCGAGTCATTGAATACCGACAGTGTGGTGCGGCTTCCCTGATGGTAGGTGTCGCAGGGCTTCCAGTAGATTTTCTTTGCTTCGCGGTCGATGTAATACTCACCTGTCTCATCGAGCTCACACAGCAGGTTGAGGCCATAGTAGCGCAACCCGTCGCGGTAGCCATAGTGATGATAAGGCTTTGCCACGGTGATTGTCTTGTTTTCGGCATCCACTTTCTCGAGCCGTTGCCTGTCTTCTGCCCAGTCCCAATACCAATAGCCATGCAAGTAGGCGTCTTTTTCGTTGCCCCACTGTGCAATGCGGTCGTCGGTGTATTCAAACACGCCCTCGCGTGTGCCATGAATGTGAATCCAGGTGTCGCCTACATCGGTTGCCCCCAATGCTTTTCCTGCCTCGGTGAATCCTTGGTTGGGCCAGCGTGCCAGTTGTTGGCGTTGTCCGTCGCAGTAGAGGTCGATGCGGTTTGTCCTTTGCGCCACTTCGCCTAAATCGTCAATGCCCGATAGATCGGCCACCAGCACGCCTTGGCGGTCGGGGTCGTTGGCCCAATTCGTGATGTCTTCTTCACCCGACAAAATGGTAGTGGCGCCCGGAGCCCCTTCGATGGTCAGGTTGGCAATGTTTTCGAAATGGATGGCTTTGCTGAGTTTGTACTCGCCCGCTGGAATGGTGATGGTCACTGCTTCGCCCGGTTGTTGGACAAGCATTTCATTGGCTTTTGTTATGTATGAGTCGATAGTGACTTTGCTTCCGCAAGCACATAAGGCCAATGTCAGGAAGCCTGCAATGGAATAACGGATAATGGATGATGTGTTCATTGTGGTTGTTGTTTATTGGATTCTTTGTGCGAATTTACGGATATGGTTTTGAATGGCAAAACAAATGACCATGCGCAAAGGCATTTATCGCGAAGCCGTTGTGAGGTGTTCCTTCACGAACGGCCAGGCACCAGCCTTGTAGTAGCGATGGCCTTGCGGACCGAAATGGATCTGGCAACGGTCGGGCACGCCGGCTGCCTTGTAGATTTCCTGCAGTTTGCCGAATGCGAAGCGGGTGGCTTTGGCGGGGAAGATGGGGTCGTGCTCGCCGTGGATGGCACAGAAGTAGCGGGGTGCGGTGAGTCCGGCAATGTCGTACATTTCACCGAGGTCGAGCACTCCTGGAATGTAGTTGCACTCGCAATGCGGCATGGCGCCTATGCTCTCGGCAAAGGTGCAGAAATAAGAGCCGGGCAACGACATGCTGACGCGGGTGTCGATGGCTCCGGTGAAGAGTGATGTGGTGCCGCCACCCGAATTGCCGGTGACGATGATGTTGTCGGCATCGACAGGCAGGTTGGCGAGCGACCAGTCAATGATTTTCATCATGTCCCACACGCGGTCGCCAATGGGGGTGCGCCCTACGAGCAGGTCGTGGAGCAGCAGGGTGTGACACGATGAGGTGTTGTCGGCCTTGAGGTCGGCCTCGATGCGGGTGCGGCCAAAGCCACGGGCGGTGGGTGTGATGGCTATGTAGCCTTCCTGAATGGCTTGCACGGCAATGTTGCGTTCGCCATCGATGGCACTGATGCTGTCGGCCTCGTCCTCATACACGCCGGCATACTGTTCGGTGTTCTTGCCATGTCCGTGCGGGGTGATGACGAGGGGTAGTTTGCCCTGGATGTTTTTCGGACGCAGGATGACAATGGGCAGTGGCACCGTCGGCTCGGTCTGGATGACCCAGCGTTCGCGGGTGTAGTCGCCGAGGTCGGTGCAGTCTTCCTGCTTGGCTGTGGGCTGGAATCCTTGCAGGCTTTCCTCGATGGCGGTGATGCCCAGACGCTTCCTGAGTGCTTCGCGAAAGGCTGCCTGCCATGCTTGGAAACCTTTTGACTGCCACTTGTCGAACGTGTATTCCATGTCGGCGGTGGTGAACAGCAGGTCGTGGAAGTGGGCGGCATCGGTGTAGGTCTCTACGTTGGCAGGCAATGCCTTGGGTTGTTGGTCGGACTGATTGGACTGACTGCCACAAGCTGCGAGAAGCAGCGCGGTGGAGAAACAAATGAATGAACGTTTCATGGTGAATGGAATTGAATGGTTATGAATGGGTTATAAATGGAATCGGAACAGTTGGTAGGACACTTGGTGGTCGAATTGGTCGGTTTGCTCCATCCGCTTGATTTTCTTCACGAGTGGGACGGTGAGTGGCAGGGCAAGCACTTCGTACATGGTCTTGAGCAGAATCTGCAGCAGGATGATGTGGATGAGCTCTGCCCATGGCATTGTGGCGGCAAAGGCCAGCGGAAAGAACAGGAACGAGTCGGCACTCTCGCCCGCGAGGGTGGAGACGACATAGCGGAAGGAAATGAAACGCCCCTTGCTGCTTACCTTCATGCGGCTGATGATGGCGGCATTGATGTACGAGCCTATCAGGAAGGCGATGAGGCTGGCAAAGGCTATGCGGGGGGTGAAATTGAACACGTGGTCGAAAGCTTCCTTGCCCTCCCAGAAGGGCGCACCGGGCAGCAGGACGGCTATCTGGGTGAAGATGAGGAAAAGGAAGTTCATGAAGAAACCCATCCAGATGATGAGCCTCGTCTTGTAGAATCCCCACACCTCGGCAATGCAGTCGTTGATGATGTAGGAAATGGGGAAGATGAGCAGCCCGCCTGTGAGATTGAGGTGCCACACCCGGATAACCTTGAACTCCAGGATGTTGGATGTGATGAGACATACGCAGAAGAGGATGCCCAAGAGCATGTAAACAACCGATACCTGATGCTTTGCCGCCACTTTGATTCCGAACTTTTGAGTGATTTCGACGACAAAGATAATCATTTTTTGTTATTTTTGCACCATGTTTCATGGTTTTCAGACAGACATCACGGACATTGCACTTCCCGAGAAGTTCACCTTCCCCTTCAACTACAGGCCCCACCCGCTTTGCTGCAAGGCTGCCGATGAGGTGCGGGCTTATGTGCGGAGCCGGAACGACTGGAGCGGGGATGTGAGCGCGGGCAAGATGTTTGGCGTGCTGGTGGTCCTGACACCACGGCATGAGCTGGGATTCGTGGCTGCCTTTTCGGGATTGTTGGCCGGACGGAACTGCCATGAGTGGTTCGTGCCACCGGTGTTCGACTTCCTGCAGCCCGATGACTACTTCAAGCAGGAAGAGGCTCGGATCTGTGCCATCGGCCGGCTGATGGACGAAACTGCTGACGAGGAACGCCGGACCCTGCTTGCGGAAGAGCGGAGGCATCGGTCGATGGCGTTGCAGGAGTGGCTGTTCAGGCAGTTCAGGGTGAACAATGCACGGGGTGAGGAGAAAGACCTGCTGGAGGTTTTTGCTGCCACCTCGCACAGCGTTCCGCCAGGAGGGGCGGGCGAATGTGCGGAGCCCAAGATGCTGCAATATGCTTACCGGCATGGGCTGCTGCCGCTGGCCATGGCGGCCTTCTGGATGGGCGCTTCGCCGCAGGGCGAGGTGCGTTGCGACGGACAGTACTATCCGGCCTGCAAGGGACGTTGTGGGCCCATCCTGCGATTCATGATGGAAGGGCTGGATGTGGAGCCTGACCCCCTGCAGGCAGGGCAGCAGTGTGTGTGGTCGTTGCCGGTGCTCTACGAGGATGCCTTCATAGCGGTGGTGAACAAACCCGAGGGCATGTTGAGCGTGCCTGGGAAAACGGATGCGCCCTCGGTGCAAAGCATCATGCGGATGCGCTATCCGGATGCCGACGGACCGATGATCGTACACCGGCTCGACATGAGCACTTCGGGACTGATGGTGGTGGTGAAGACAAGGGCCGCGCACAAGGACCTGCAGCAGCAGTTCCTGGAGCAACGCGTGAGGAAACGCTATGTGGCCTTGCTGCAAGGACACATTCCAGCGCGACGAGGCACCATCGACCTCCCACTTTGTCCCGACATCATGAACCGGCCACAGCAAATGGTGAGCCTGCGATACGGAAAGCCTGCCCGGACGGACTACGAGGTGATGGGCCATGCCGATGATGACACCACACGGGTGGCGTTCTACCCGCACACGGGGCGCACACACCAGCTCAGGGTGCACGCCGCCCATCCGCAAGGACTCAACACGCCCATCGTGGGCGACGCTCTGTACGGACAGGCGGGCGACCGACTGTGTCTGCATGCCGAGGAAATATGGTTCGAACATCCCATCACCCACGAGCCGCTGCACTTTACTGCTCCTCCCGATTTCTGAACCGACAATGACATACACATCCCCATCATGATCCCAATCAAGAAACGCTATGAGGCATCGCTCGGATATTTCGAGAGGACGATGCCGGTGGCTGAGACAGAACTGCACTACTCCAACCCGTTCGAACTGCTTGTGGCGGTGATACTGAGTGCCCAATGCACCGACAAACGGGTGAACCTGATCACTCCGAAACTCTTTGCCGACTTCCCTACGCCTGAGGTCATGGCGGAGGCTTCGCCCGATGTCGTGTTCGACTACATCAGGAGCGTCAGCTATCCGAACAACAAGGCGAAACACCTGGTGGGAATGGCGCAGATGCTGGTGAAGGAATTCCACTCGGAGATTCCCGACAACCTCGACGCACTGACCCGGCTGCCGGGAGTGGGACGGAAGACGGCCAACGTGATTCAGAGCGTGGTGTTTCGGAAAGCCGCCATGGCCGTCGATACGCACGTGTTCAGGGTGAGCCATCGCATAGGGCTGGTGCCCGACACGTGCACCACTCCTTACGCTACGGAGCAGTATCTGATGAAGCACATCCCCCATGCGCTGGTGCCGAAAGCCCACCATTGGCTGATCCTGCACGGACGCTACGTGTGCATGGCACGCAAACCCAAGTGCGGGGAATGTGGCCTGGGAGGTGTCTGCAAGTATGCGTTACAGGGTAAGCTGTAGGCCATCGTAGGCCAGGCGGACGTGGGCGGGCAGTGTGGCCTCCTCGGCGGCATGCAGCCCCACTTCGTGGCTGAAATGAATGAGCCAGGCACGGCGAGGGCCTATGCGCGAAATGTTGTCGAGGGCTTGCTCCACGGTTTGGTGTGCAGGGTGAGGCTTGTGGCGGAGGGCATTGATGACCAGTGCTTCCACTCCTCGAAGCAGTCCGTACGACTCGGCTGGCATGGTGAGCATGTCGGTGATCCAGGCAAAACGGCCGATGCGGTAGCCCACGATGGGCAACTGGCCGTGCATGATGCGGAAAGGCATGATGTCCACGGTGTTGCCCTGCAGGTCTTGCACGGTGAACGGGCATCCGGGGAGAATGTCGGTCAGCGTGATGTGGGGCACACCCGGATAGAGATGCTCGCGGAAGCAGTAAGGGATGCGTTGACGGATGGCATCGGCCGTGTCGGATTCGGCAAAAACGGGAATGTCGCGGAAACGGCAGAACGCACGCAAATCGTCGATGCCTCCCACATGGTCGTAATGCTCGTGGGTGATGAGCACAGCGTCGATGGGGCGGTAGTCGTTGAGCGTGAGCATTTGTTGACGGAAGTCGGGACCGCAGTCTATCAGGATGCGGATGCCATCGACCTCCACCAGTCCTGAACAGCGCAGGCGCCTGTCGCGTGCGTCGCTGCTGGTGCAGACACTGCAATTGCATCCGATTTCGGGCACACCGATGGACGTTCCGCTACCTAAAATGGAAACTTTCATACGATGTTCACCTCCGGCTCAATGTTGATGCCGAACTGTTGGAAGACTGAGTACTGTATGGCTTTCGACAATGCCACGACCTCTTGCCCTGTGGCTTGGCCACAGTTGATGAGAATCAGTGCCTGTTTGCTGTGTACGCCCGCATTGCCTACCTGCTGTCCCTTCCACCCGCAGCGGTCGATCATCCATGCTGCCGGGATCTTCACGTTGTCCTCATCCACGTCATAGTAGGGCATGTCGGGGTAGGCTTCGTGAAGCAGCTCGAAACGCCGGCGACCGATCATGGGATTCATGAAAAAGCTGCCGGCGTTGCCTGTGACATCGGGGTCGGGCAACTTGTCGCGACGGATGGCGATGATGACATTGCGCACATTCTCGATGGTGGGCTCCAGTTGCTGCCGGCTGAGTTCCTCCTTCACATTGCCGTAACCCACGTTCAGCGTGGGCAGTTTCGAAAGCCGGAAGGTGACGTGAGTGATGATGAAACGCCCCGACCACTCCTGCTTGAAACGGCTGTTGCGGTAGGCGTATCCGCACTCTTTGGTGCTGAATACGGTGGGTTGATGACTTCCCACATCGTAGGCTTCGACAGACAGGATGATGTCCTTGGCCTCGGCTCCGTATGCTCCGATGTTTTGGACGGCCGACGAACCCACCTCGCCGGGAATGAGCGAGAGATTCTCGGCACCATACCAGTGATGCGACACGCAGTGGGCTATGAAGTCGTCGAAGAGCTCGCCTGCGCCAACGCGCACAAACACGTCCGATTCTTTCTCGTCGATGAGTCGTATGCCCTTGATGGCCGAGTGGAAGATGGTGCCGGCATAGTCGGATTGGAACAGGAGGTTGCTGCCGCGGCCGATGTGCATCCAAGGCCCCTCGAAGTAGGTGCCTTCGTCGAGCAATTGTTTCAGCTCATCATCGCTGTCGTATTCGACGAAATGCCTACAACGCACATCGAAATGGAAGGTGTTGTGAGGTAGCAGGGAGTAGTCGTGTCCTATTTTCATCAGTCGCAAGCGTCTTCAAATTGCACAAGCTTCCATATTCCCTCGCGTCGTTCGAAGTAGAGGAGGTTGTTGAATCCGTTGCCAAATCCTTTGAGCGAAAGGATGAGGTGGTCGGACTCGTTGATAGATGGTGCGTTGCTGTGTACGATATTGGTGAGCACATCGGCAGGACAGTCGGGCTTGAAGGCAAACCATTGCCCTGGTTCCAGGGTGGTCTGGAGAATCTCAAACTCATTGTCAGGGTCGGCTGTGATGTAGTTCAGGGGCTCTTTCACGCGTTGCGACTGGAAGGTGGAGTCGGCCGTGAAATGTTGGTAGAACTCATAAAAGTCTTCCTGGGCGGCTGTGGTGTCCTGGGGAGCCAAGGCACCGTAGTCGATGGCCTCCAGTTTCCACTTGCCATTGATGCGTTCGAAATAATAGCGCTTTACGGTGCGCTCGTGCAGATAAATCCATTCCACCTGCGCACTGGTGGAATTCATGTCTTCCTCGGCTTCGATGCTGTCGTTGCTGCTATAGATTTCGGTGTAAACTTCTTTTGCACTGAGCATGGGGTCGAACACCCAGTCGGCTTTCTGGATGGTGTCTTTCTTCTCAAACGTGTAGGAGGGTAGGGGAAAGCTGATGCGCGAACGCTGCAGACGCTCATCGGTGGAGAAATTGTAGATGAAATCGGTGAAACTCTCATCGATGGTCTTGGGTTGCTCGGGTTCCGGATCCTTTACTTCGCGTATGAACGTGGAATCAATGGCATAGAGCAGCGAATCGACATTTCGGTGAATGTCGCCTTTCGTCGCTTCCGATTTGCTCCCACCACAAGCAATCAACAGCAAAAAGAGGTATAAGCACTCTGAAAATTGTTTCATCTATCAGTGATTTGAAAAAAACGTCGCAAAAATAATGCTTTTTTCCGATTTTTCGTAAATTTGCACCCAAATATTTAAAAACGATGAGATAATGTTAGCGAAAATAGAAGAACTACTGCAGGAGATTGACACGCTGAAAGTTGCCAATGCCGACGAGATAGAGGCCCTTCGCATCAAGTATCTGAGCAAGAAGGGCATTATCACAGCCTTGATGGCCGATTTCCGCAATGTGCCTGCCGAACAGAAAAAAGAGGTGGGGATGCGAATCAACGAATTGAAAAACAAGGCTCAGGAACGTATTGCAGCCTTGAAGGAGGTTTTTGAGACACAAGACAACGGATCGAACGACTTCGACCTTACCCGCACTCCTTATCCTATAGGGTTGGGTACGCGTCATCCGCTAAGCATTGTGAAAAACGAAATCATCGACATTTTCCATCGTCTGGGATTTTCGATTGCCGACGGACCTGAGATAGAGGACGACTGGCATGTGTTCTCGGCCATGAACTTTGCGGAGGACCATCCGGCACGCGACATGCAAGACACTTTCTTCGTCGAATCAAACCCCGAGCATGTCACCAAGAACATCATCCTGCGTACACACACTTCTTCTGTGCAGAGTCGCGTGATGGAGGCCACGCAACCGCCTATCCGCATCATCTGCCCGGGACGTGTCTATCGCAATGAGGCCATCAGCTATCGCGCTCACGCCTTCTTCCATCAGGTGGAGGCACTTTACATCGACAGGAACGTGTCGTTCACCGACTTGAAGCAGGTGTTGCTGCTGTTTGCCAAGGAAATGTTCGGTGCCGACACGCAGATCCGTTTGCGTCCCTCTTATTTCCCCTTCACCGAGCCAAGTGCCGAGATGGACATCAGTTGTAACATCTGCGGCGGCAAGGGATGCCCATTCTGCAAGGGCACAGGTTGGGTGGAAATCCTGGGTTGTGGCATGGTGGATCCGAACGTGTTGGAACTGAACGGCATTGACAGCAAGACCTATTCGGGCTATGCGCTGGGAATGGGTATTGAGCGTATCGCCAATCTGAAATATCGTGTGAACGACTTGCGCCTGTTCTCCGAGAACGACACGCGTTTCCTCCACGAGTTCGACGCAGCCAACTAAGGTGTTGTGAAAAGTCAAGGATAACAATTCCGAAGGTTGAATCTCGCGCAAGGTTCAACCTTTGTTTTTTCCCCTTGTAGATGTGTACTGCAATAAAGTCTTGTTAGTGTTGGTGATGTTTGCTCATTATTTCCATATCTACTATTGCCCAAAACTCCTCAGGTACGGATGATACGTTTGTCGCAATACCCTCATCTCACCTTTTCTCTGTCAGCCATTCCACAATGGTTTGCAAGGCTTCCGGGGCGAAGGTCTCTTCTATTTGTCCGTATTCTTGCGTGGTGCCGTTCTGACAATGTTGGAACAGGTGGTTCAGCCCGTCGAGGGCTACTATCTGATGATTGCAACTGGTCAATCCTTTCGTCAGGGTCTCGAGATTGGTGACGCAATCTACTTGGGTATCTTTTTTGCCATTCAGGGCAAGTACAGGACAAGTGATTTTCGACAGCTGGCTGCTTGCATCGATGGTGAGGAACTGACGGATGTAAGGCGATGCGGCTTGCTTCAAGGCTGCGTCGAAGGCTGGCTTGAGCATGGCAGGAACTTCCGGCGCCGCAATCTCGCTGGGCTGCTTGCCGGCAATCAACTGGTCGAAGACTGTTCCTATTGCCTTGCAGTAGGCACTGATAGCATCCTGAGGCACTCCGCTGGTTTTTAGCAACAACTCATTCTGGAGTAACAACGTTGTTTTGCCCGATACGGCCATGCCAGCAAGCGACACCACGAAGTCGGTATGTCCTTCTGCAGCCAACATCAAGGCAATGGTTCCACCTTCGCTATGTCCAATAATGCCTACATGATTGAATCGCTTTCGCAACTGGTTGACGGCCGCCAAGGCATCGCTTTTGAAGTGAAGAGTGGTGAGACTGTCTTTGGGAAAAGAGGAATCGTTGAATCCGCGATCATCATAACGATAGGTGGCAAAGCCGTGGCGTGCCAGTGCATCGGCAATGACAGCGAAAGGCTTGTGCTCAAAAAGTTCCTCATCGCGGTTTTGCAGTCCGCTACCCGTAACCATTACAAGTAGAGGTGTGTGCTGGTTATAGTCTTTGGGCAGAGTGAGCGTACCATGGATTGTCAGTGCCCCGTTGCTGAATGACAGTTCTTCGGTAGTGTAGGGAAATGGAGGTGTAGGTGTCTGCGGTCGGTTGACTTTCTTTTCCCCTTGAGTAAGGGTTAATGGCAAGGTGGCGGTACCTTGCTTGAAAAGTCCAGTGATGGTGGTACCGTCAAGTTTCCCTTCATAACTGCCGCTTATGGCAGGAATCAGGATTTTGACATCACCATTATCGCTGCGTGTCCACTGTGTTGGAATACCTTTGGCTCCTTGCAATGGGGAATCGAAGGTGCAGCCATTGGCCGAAAAATTGAACACCAATGGCAACTTTGTACCATTTACCAGATTGACGAGCAATTCGCCGCTCCAGCTACCCTCCTGGGCTACCAATGAGGTTGATGCCAGAAGTAAAAGCGAAAGAATGAGTTTTTTTAGCATGATGAAATGTTGGAATTGTTTCTGTTAGAATATATACATGTTGGTACAGAATGGAGGCAATGACCTTCAAAAAATGATTCTCAATTTTCCTTGTATTCCAGCACATCGCCAGGTGTGCAGTCAAGTGCTCTGCAAATGGCTTCAAGGGTCGAAAATCTGATGGCCTTGGCTTTGCCTGTCTTCAGTATGGATAGGTTAGCGGGTGTGATGCCAATCTTTTCGGCCAATTCGTTCGATGATATTTTCCTTTTAGCCATCATCACATCCACGTTTACGATAATGCTCATTATTTATCCTCCCAATTCAGATAGTCAATTCTTGTTCCTCTTTCAGTTGGCGGGCAATCTTGAAGATTTGTCCGATTATCAGCATCCCTATACCAGCAAGCAGCAGACTGGTATGGGGGTATTCTATGATACTCACAATGTATTCCTCAAACTCATACAACGCCGTATTCTGCATATAATTCAGTATGGTTACAGCCCACGACTCGGCATAATGGATTATCAGTAGCCATCCACACCATGCGAGTCGTTGTTCCAACCGCTTATCGAAGATTCTGTTGCGGTTGACTGATAAAATGATATCGACCAAAAACACCAAAAACAGCACACATACTGCCAATGAAAGGAATCCTAAGGCAGGCATCACGATGTTGAACATTCGATGGTCATCACGGCTCAGTTCTGGAGCGTTTACCAAGGCTTGTATAAGTTGTACATTCTCTTCCTTACCTGTTTTGGTGTTGACGATACGATGGCTCCATTTCATAGGACCTTTTTTGGGTAACACACCCACTGAGCTTACTACTCCTGTGGGGGTGACGGTCTGTTCGATGGTCGTTGCATCCCAGCCTTGCATGAACCCTGTAGCAAACGTAGTCAGCATCGGTACTGCCAGACCAAACAACAAAGCTATAAGCATGACCACACACATCAAATTGAATTTCTTTTTCATTTCATATTTATTGTTAAACGATAATTAATTTCTGCGCAAAGGTAATATATAATTGTAAACCTACAAATAAAAACGAGAAAAAATTATCGAAAAACGATAAAGATTAAGTTGTAATCCCTGTTTCTCTATGCAAGTAGTAATCTGTAAAGTCTAAAAGTTGACAATTACGATCTTGTAACAATATTGTCTATGGCAGATGCAGAGGTTTCAACAAACTGCTTTTAGGTTTTACTTGCCAGTAGTGCCTGTGGCAAAGTGAAGCGCATCAGTCTTCAGTTTTATCTTGAACTCACTGATTGTTAAGTGATGGTTAAATAATAAGTTGGTACGATTTTGCCTTGGATTGTTGAGATGTTTTGGAGTTGAGTTGAAGGAGCGTAGCAGGCTACGTGACTGAAACTCAGCTTC